>JBNLET010000109.1:0-99826 GCA_050305135.1 Rhodocyclaceae bacterium
GACGAGGGCCGCGCGGCGGGCGGCGGAACACATTTGGACGGGGGAAGATTCCATGGGAGCGAATTCGCAAGCCTCGCTGACGCAGCTCTGGCTGCTGCGTCTGCTGCTGGCGCTGCTGGCGCTGCTGGCGCTGCCGCCGGCGCTGGCCGGCACCACCGATCCGGCCAAACCGCCGGGCGACCGGGTCGCCGACTACTGGCGCGAAGTGCGCCAGGGCGTGCCCGGCCTGAGCCAGATCAAGGGTGGCGAGAGCGGTGTGCTGATCAATGCCGAAGGCCAGCGCTGGCGTGAGCGGCGCAACGATGGGATGAAGCGCTACGGCGGCAGGGTGCTGCTGGCAATGGTCGGCATCATCGCGCTGTACTACCTGCTGAAAGGCCCGATGAAGCTCAGCGAGCCGCCGAGCGGGCGCAAGATCAGGCGCTTCACGCCGTTCGAGCGCTTCGCCCACTGGGGTACCGCGATCACCTTCATCCTGATGGCGCTGACCGGCCTGGCGATCCTGTTCGGTCGAACGGTGCTCGGGCCACTGATCGGCTCGGGCGGACTGGGCGGCCTGCTTGCACTCGGCAAGCTGGTGCACAACTATCTCGGACCGCTGTTCCTGGCCTTCACGGTGTTGCTGATCCTGGCCTTCGTGCGCGACAACCTGTGGCAGAAGTGCGATTCGGCCTGGATCGCCAAGGCCGGCGGCATGTTCTCCGGCGCCCACGTGCCATCGGGCCGTTTCAACTTCGGCGAGAAGGCCTGGTTCTGGCTCGGCGTCACCTTCCTCGGCCTGTTCGTCGCCGGCACCGGGCTGCTGCTGAACTTCCCGGCCCTGTTCGATCGCACGCGCGATCTGATGCAGGACCTGGTGCTGCTGCATGCCGGCGGCGCGGTCGCATTGGTGGCGATGTCGCTGGGACACATCTACATGGCGACGCTCGGCGTCGAGGGCGCGCTGGAATCGATGAAGAGCGGCGAGGTGGACGAGACCTGGGCCAAGGAGCACCACCAGCTCTGGTACGACCAGGTCAAGGCCGGCAAGTCGGGCCAGTCCTGATTCAATCGCCCCGCCGGCCCGGCCGCGCCCGGTGGTGGCGGCCACGGCCGGCCCACCGGCCTCCCGCCAGCCGCGGCACGATGTCGCCGTCGCGCTGCCGTATGCCGTGATCGAGCTTCCTCGGCGGACGCGGCCCCACCGACCGCCGTCTCGTCCGGCCCGCCGTGCCGCGGGCCGAACACGCCGCATGCTCGCGGCAACTTGTCGATTTGTCGCCGGCCCGTCCGACAAGCAAGCGGAGGCGGACAGCACCGCCACCTGTTCCAAGCGCTACAGGGGAGGCCGGAAGATGCCCGCCAGCACCGCAGACACAGCACCGTCGCGATCCACCGCACTGCGCCGCCGCAGCCGCGAGACCGTCGTGCGGCGCTCGCTGTTCCATCCGGTCCCTTTCCGCCGCGAGGCGGCGACCCACGAACCCACAAGGCAGGAGAGCGAAGATGAAAGCCGAACCGTATCTGAGTTTCAACGGACGTTGTGAAGAGGCCCTCAACTTCTACGTCGATGCCGTCGGCGCGAAGATCGAGGCGCTGATGCGCTTCAGCGAGGCACCGCCGGACGGGGCGCCCGGCTGCGGCCCGGGCACGGTGCCGCCGGACAACATCATGCATGCCTGCCTGCGCATCGGCGACACGCTGCTGATGGCATCCGACGGCATGAGCCAGGGCGAACCCCGCTTCGACGGCATCGCGCTGGCGCTGAGCGCGGACGACGAAGCCGCCGCGCGCCGCCAGTTCGAAGCGCTGGCCGCGGGCGGCACGGTGACGATGCCGCTCGCGCCGACCTTCTTCGCCCACCTGTTCGGCATGCTCAATGATCGCTTCGGCCTGGCCTGGATGGTCCTCGTGCCGCGCTAGACACCCGCCGTCTCGATCGAGATGCGGCGGCCGTGTGAGCAATCGCACGGCCGCCGCGCGTTGTCGCAACCGCTTCGTACGCCGCCTGCCGACTCAATGAGTAAGGCGCCCGACCCGGCCAGCGACAAATGATCAGGGGTCCGGAAGAGGCGCAGGACACCTCAGGAGACGGCCATGAACAGCGAACTTGCCCAACAACGCCTGCAACGCGAAAACCTGCAATTCGCCGGCACCGGCGGCGTCAGCCAAGAAAATGGCGAGCAGGGCTTCCGCCCCGCCTTCCGCGACAGCCAGACCTGCCGCATCTATCCGTCCCTGTTCGCCGACGGCCGTGCCGCCCCGTTCCACATGGTGGACGGCCTGCCCGCCGAAGTGGTCGAGGAACGCGACGCCAGCGGCCGCGTCCGCCGCATCAAGGCCACGCTGGTCTCCGGCTTCGTCCGCAGCGGCCGCTTCTACACCCGCGAGGAAGCCAGCCGCGCCGTCCATACGCTGCACTGAGCGCTCTCCCGCATGGCGGAGGCGGCGGCGGTGCGCTCGGCGCGCCCCTCGCCTATCATGCGCACTGTTTCAGCGCCGACAGCCCGCCATGACGGATCCGAAATCCCCTGCATTGACCACCCGGCCGGTCGCCCACGGCCTGCTCTACCTCACCGCCGGGCTCACCGGCGGCTTGGTGATGGTGGTGGAAATCCTCGGCGCCCGCGTCATCGGCCCATTCTTCGGCGTCAGCCTGTTCGTGTGGACCGCGCTGATCAGCGTCACGCTGCTGTCGCTGGCCGGCGGCTACGCCTTCGGCGGCTGGCTGGCCGATCGCAGGCCATCGGCCGACTGGCTGTACGGCCTGATCGCGGCGGCCGGCGGCTACGTACTGCTGATGCCGCAGTTCAAGGTCGGCGTGATGGAGTTCGGGCTGGCGTTCGGGCTGCGCGGCGGCACCTTCGTCGCCGCGATGCTGCTGTTCGGACCGAGCCTGTTCCTGCTCGGCTGCGTCTCGCCCTACCTGCTGCGCCTGGCGGCGGCCGACATGGCGCGGCTGGGACGCACCGCCGGCGTGCTGTACGCGGTGTCCACCGCCGGCAGCTTCGCCGGCTCCGCGCTGACCGGTTTCTACCTGCTCGGCTACGTCGGCGTCGGCAACGGCCTGCGGCTGACCGGCGCGCTGCTGGTCGGCCTGGCCCTCGCCCACTACCTTCTGCACCGCCGCTGGCGGGGGATGGTCGCCGGCCTGGCGCTGCTGCCGGTGGTCGCCGGCCAGCACGAACTGCCCAGCGTGGTGCTCGAGGACGGCACCCGCGCCAGCGTGATCGCCGCCCGCGACGGCTTCTACGGCGCGGTCAAGGTGGTCGAATACCGCGGCGGCGCGCTCGCCACGCGCGAGATGATCATCGACGGCCTGGTCCAGGGCGGCATGGACGTGGCCGACGGCCGACCGGTGTACGAGTACGCCTACCTGCTCTCGCGGCTGCCGCTGGCGGTACGCCCGGCCGGCCGTTCGGCGCTGGTGGTGGGACTCGGCATGGGCGCCGCGCCGCGCTGGCTGGCGCAGGCCGGCATCGCCACCGAGGTGGTCGAGATCGATCCGCTGGTGCTGGACATGGCGCGCCGCCACTTCGCCTTCCCGGCCTCGATCCCGGTGCACATCGAGGATGCGCGCACCTTCATGGCACGCGGCGGCCGGCGCTACGACTACATCCTGCTCGACGTCTTCAACGGCGACACGACGCCGGGCTACCTGCTGTCGCTGGAGGCGCTGCAGGCGGTCAAGCGGCGCCTGGCCGACGGCGGCGTGCTGGCGCTGAACCTGATCGGCGGCGTCGAGGGCGAGCAGGCGATGCTGCCGTCCATCGTGCGCACGCTGCGCGAGGTGTTCGCCGGCGTCTCGCTGCACCCGGCCTTCGTGCCCGACCCCGCCGCCCCGCTGGCCGGCAACTTCGTGCTGCTGGCCAGCGACGGGCCGCTCGACTACGCCCGCCCGCCGGCCCTCGACGACGTCCATCCGCTGGCCGCCGCGGTGCGGCAGCTGGCGCTGCTGCCGCCGGTGCCGGTGGACACCCGCGGCGCGATCGTGCTGAGCGACGAATTCAACCCGCTCGACCTGCTCGACACCCGCTACAAGGAAAGCGTGCGCCGCCGCATCATCGAGACGACGCCGCATCAGATCCTGCTGGCCGGCTGAGCACCGACTGCAGCGCGGCGTCGAAGCGCACCGCAAAACCCGCGCCGTCGGCGAGCCCGCCGGGCGAGCGCATCGCGGCGCGCAGGCCGGCCCGGATCGCGCCGAGGCGGTCGCCGTCGGCGGCCAGTCGGGCGCAGATCGAGGCGAACTGCTGCGGCGTCTCGGCCACCAGCTCCGGCAGCCCGACCGCCTGCAGCAGGCCGGCCCCGATCCGGCCGGCGTGGCGGTCGCCGCGCAGCGTCACCAGCGGCACGCCCATCCACAGCGCGTCGCAACTCTGCGTGGCGAGGTTGAACGGCGTCGTGTCGAGCGCGATATCGACCTTCTTCCAGCCCTTCAGATAGGCATCGATCGGTTTCGGCCCTTCCAGCCTGACCCGCGCGGAGTCGATGCCGGCGGCCGCCAGGCGCGCCAGCACGTCCTTCCTGAGCAGCGGGTCGTCGAGCGCCATCGAGCGCAGCCAGAGGCGGTGGCGCGGCACCTGCGCCAGCGCCGCCGACCACAGCGCCAGCGTCTCGTCGCTCAGCTTGCCGAGCTGGGTCGCGCAGCCGAACGTGACGTAGCGGTTCTTCAGCATCGGCGGCGGCGAGGCCTGGTCTCCGGTCTCGGCCGGCGCCGCATAGCAGAAATAGCTGCCCGGCAGCCGCAGCACCGGCTCGCTGCTCCAGTCGCCGGCCTGCGGCGGCTCGGTCGCTGCATCGGCGATGCGCGCATCGAAACAGTCCAGCCCGGTCGTGCCGGCATAGCCGAGGAAGCTGACCTGGCGCGCTGCCGGCCGGCGGGCGAAGACGCCGAGCCGGTTGTCGGCGGTATGGCCGGCCAGATCGATCAGCAGATCGATGCCGTCGGCCCCGATGCGCTGGGCGAGCGCCTCGTCGTCCATCCCGGCGCACGCGACCCAGCCGTCGCAGCCCGCCCGGATCCGCTCGCTGACGGCATCGCTGCGGTGGCCGCAATCGTAGACGATCAGCTCGGCGGCCTGCCGCTGCCGGTGTTCGAACCAGCCGAGCATGAACCAGCCCACCGGATGGCCGTACAGGTCGGCCGAGACGACGCCGATGCGCGGCCGCGCCTGGCCCGACCCGCCCGCCGCGGGCGGCGCGTCGCCGGCGGCCGGGCGGCCGCCGTGCCGGCGCACCAGTTCGGCCAGCGCCGCCGCATCGGGTGCCGCCGACAACGCGGTGAACAACAGGTTGCTGCGGACCTGGCGGTCGTCCGGCGCCAGCGCCAGCGCCTGCCGGTAGTCGGCCATCGCCGCCTGCAGCCGGCCGGCGTCGCGCCAGGCGTTGGCCCGGTTGCCGTACAGCGCCGCGTCGCCGGGTGCCAGCGCGAGCGCCTTGTCGAAGGCCGGCATCGCCGACAGCGGCCGGCCGGCCAGCGTCTCGCTGCTGGCCAGCGCGCTCCACAGGCCCGCGTCCCGCGGCGCGATCTCGCAGGCGCGCCGGAACAGGCTCGCGGCGGTCGCGCTGCGGCCCGCCTCGATCAGCCGCAGGCCGTGGCGGCGGCAGGCCTCGACGTAGCCGGCATCGCCCGGATAGGCGCCCTCCGACAGGCTGCGCGCCCGCTCGAAGCATTCGATCGCCTGCGCGTCGTCGCCGCGGGATTCGTACAGCACCGCCAGGTTGTGCCAGGCCTGGAACAGCCGCGGCGCCCGCTTGACGGCCTGCCGGTAGGCCGCCTCGGCCTCGTCCAGCCGACCCAGCCGGCGCCGCACCTGGCCGAGGTTGCACAGAAAGGCCGGCTCGTTCGGCCGCCGCGCCAGCGCCTGCTCGATCAGGTCGGCGGCGTCGTCGAATTGCTCGCGCTGCAGCGCGATCAGGCCCAGGTAGTGCAGCGCATGGGCCTCGCCCGGCGCGTGTTGCAAGACCTCCCGATAGAGCGCCTCCGCGGCTTCCAGTTGCCCCGCCTGATGCAAGGCCACCGCCTGCTGCAGCCGTTCGCCGGCCATTGCTCGCCCTCCGCGCCGCAGCCGGCGCGCAAAGGGGCGAGTATTTCAGCGATCGGTGAGCGAGGGCAAGCCTTGCCGGCCGCGCTCAGTGGGCGACGTGGTGGGCCTCGGCGTGGGCCGGCGGGAACAGCGTCTGCGGCAGCAGCGAACCGAGCACCATCGCCGCGATGCCGCACAGCATGCCGGCGAAGTGCGGCGGCATGGCCGCCTCGGGCGCCACCATTTCGAGCGCGATCCAGACCGCGAAGCCGACGAAGATCGACGCCAGCGCGCCCTGGGTGGTGGCGCGCTTCCAGTACAGGCCGAAGGCCAGCGGCACGAAGGCGGTGGCCAGCGTCACCTTGTAGGCGTTCTCGACCATCGCGTGGATGCTCTCGTCGGTGCGCATCGCGTACCAGGTGACGAAGATCGCGAATGCCACCACCACGACGCGGGTCAGGATCAGGAAATGGCGGTCGCTCATCGGCCGGAAGGCCGAGCGCAGGATGTTCTCGGAGAAGGTCACCGAGGGCGCCAGCAGCGTGCCCGAGGCGGTGCTCATGATCGCCGACAGCAGCGCACCGAAGAACATCACCTGCGCGAACACCGGCATGTGGGACAGGATCAGTTGCGGCAGCACCTGCTGGCTGTCGGTCTGCTGGTATTTCGCCACCAGCTCCGGGTCGATCAGGTTGGCCGAGTAGGCAATGTAGATCGGCACGAAGGCGAACAGGAAGTAGCCGGTGCCGCCGAGGATCGAACCCTGCACTGCGATCCTCTCGTTCTTCGACGCATTGAAGCGCTGGAACACGTCCTGCTGCGGGATCGAGCCGAAGCCCATGGTCAGGATGCCGGCCACGAAGGCCAGCATGTCGCGCCCGTCGAAGGCCGGCAGGAAGTTGAACTTGTCCGCCGCCGCGGCATGCGAGACCACCGCGCCGACGCCGCCGGCCATGTCGCCGACCAGCCAGGCGATGTAGAACAGGCCCAGGATGATGACCGTCATCTGCATGAAGTCGGTCAGCGCCACCGACCACATGCCGCCGAACAGCGTGTAGCCGAGCACGATCGCGGCACCGATCAGCATGCCGGCATCGCTCGAGATGGCGCCGTCCGAGAGCGTGTTGAAGACCAGCCCGAGGGCGGTGATCTGGGCCGACACCCAGCCCAGGTAGGACAGCACGATGGCCGCCGAGCACAGCACTTCGACGGTCCGGCCGAAGCGCTGGCGGTAGAAGTCGCCGAGCGTCAGCAGGTTCAGCCGGTACAGCGGGCGGGCGAAGAACAGGCCGACCAGGATCAGGCACAGCGAGGCGCCGAACGGGTCCGACCACAGGCCGCGCAAGCCTTCGTCGAGGAAGGTGGCCGAGATGCCGAGCACCGTTTCCGAGCCGAACCAGGTCGCGAACACCGTCGCGGTGACTATGTAGAGCGGCAAGTGGCGGCCGGCGGCGACGTAGTCGGAGGAGTTCCTGACGCGCGTCGCGGCATAGACGCCGACGGCGATCGACGCCAGCAGATAGACGATCACGAAGCTGACCAGCATGGGGAAAGTCCTCGACGGTGGGTCGGGCCCGGCAGCGCTCGGCCGCTGCCGAAAACGGCGCGATTGTAGCAACGGATGCGCGTTCCGGGAGGGCTGCGATTGCGCTGCGGAGGCGAGGCCGCGGCGGCGCTAGCCGCCCGCCAACCGGCTCAGCGTGTCGGCGATGACCTCGGCGCCCCAGTCCAGTTCCTGCCGTTCGACCACCAGCGGAGGCGCGAAGCGCAGCACCGTGTGGTGCGTATCCTTGGTCATGATGCCGCGCGCCAGCAGGGCCTCCGCCGCGCGCTTGGCCGACAGCCGTTCCGGATCCAGCTCGACACCGATGAACAGGCCGCGCCCGCGCACCTCGCGCACCGCGCCGCCGACCATGGCTTCGAGCTGGTGGCGGAAGCGTTCGCCGGCGCTGGCCGAGTGCTCGCACAGGTTTTCGTCCACGATCACGTCGAGCGCTTCCAGCGCCACCGCGGCGGCGAGCGGATTGCCGCCGAAGGTCGAGCCGTGGTCACCGGGCGCGAACACGTCCATCACGGCCCGGTCGGCCAGGAAGGCCGACACCGGCAGCAGGCCGCCGCCCAGCGCCTTGCCGAGGATCACGCCGTCCGGCCGCACGCCGTCGTGGGCGCATGCCAGCAGCTTGCCGGTGCGGCCCAGGCCGGTCTGCACCTCGTCGGCGATCAGCAGCACGTGGTGGTGGCGGCAGATCTCCGCGCAGCGGGCCAGCCAGCCGGGCGGCGGCGGGCAGATGCCGCCCTCGCCCTGGATCGGCTCGACCAGGAAGGCCGCGGTGTTCGGTGTGATGGCCGCCTCCAGCGCCGCGGCGTCGCCGTAGGGCACGCGCTTCAGGCCCGGCGGGAAGGGGCCGAAACCGTCGCGGTACTGGTCTTCGGAGGAGAGGCCGACGATGGCGATCGAGCGGCCGTGGAAATTGCCTTCGCAGGCGATGATCTCGGCCTGCCCGTCGGCCACGCCCTTGACCTTGTAGGCCCACTTGCGCGCCGCCTTGAGCGCCGTCTCGACCGCCTCCAGGCCGGTATTGACCGGCAGCGCGGCCTCGAAGCCGAACAGCTCGCACAGGCGCTCCAGCAGCAGCGGCAGGCGGTCGGTACTGTAGGCGCGCGAGGTCAGCGCCAGCCGCGCGGCCTGGCCGGCCAGCACCTGCAGCAGGCGCGGGTGGCCGTGGCCGAGGCTGACCGCCGAATAGGCGCTCATCATGTCCAGGTAGCGGCGCCCCTCCACGTCCCACAGCCAGACGCCGGCGCCGCGCGCAAACACCACCGGCAGCGGATCGTAGTTGTGGGCACCGTAGCGCTGCTCCTGCGCGCGCAGGCTGTCGGCCGGAGGACCCAGCGCCGCCACCGCGAACTCGCTGCTCCAGCCCGGCGCGTGCTGCGCGCGGGCGATTTCCATCGCCAGCAGGTCCGGGCAGGCGCGCAGCGCATACAGCGCCGCGGCCAGCGGGCCCGGCGCCAGCGCCCGCCCCTCCAGCGCCGACAGGTCCAGGCTGACGACGAAGCCGCCGGCTGCGCTGCGGGCGATCGACAGCGCGTCGCAGAACACCGCGGCGATGCCGCGGCGCCGCACCTCGGCCAGGCCGAAGACGCGCAGCCCGAGGCTGGACAAGCGCTCCAGCTCGGCCGGACTCCATTCCCGCGCCGCCACGACGCACACGCTGGCCGGGTCCAGGAACGGGAAGGGTTGGCCGTCGGCCGGGGCCAGTTGGCCGAGCAGGTGCGGAATCAGCCGGTGTTCCTCTTCGGCGGCCGGATCCTCCTCGGGCAGCATCGCGTCGAGGTGTGCATCGATCAGGATCAGGCCGATCCGGCCGTGCCCGCTGCGCGCCCTCGCCACCCCCTGCCAGGCGCTGGCGGTGGCGTTCTGGTCCGGCGACAGCAACAGCGGCAATTCGCCGTTGGCGACCGCCGAGGCGCATACGCCGGCCAAGTGGTGCAACAGCTCGGGCAAGGCCTGCGGGCCGCTGCCCGGCCCTTCCGTGCTGCCGTGCCAGCGCGTCGCAATGCCGGCCCGACGCAGTTCGCGCGTCAACGGACCGTGCAGGCGGCGGCTGTCTCCCGCCATTTCCACCAGCAATACGTTGCGGACCGGTCCCGGCCCGGCCTCGATCGATTCCGCCATTCGGCATCTCCCGCAAGCGTCGCGGCCCGCCGCGGGTGCGGCGCGCTGCGACGACCGGGCGGCTGCGCCCCTTAATGAAGCTTAGATGAAGCCGCGCCGAATTTCGTTCGGCCGGCTGCCGTCAGGCGCCCGCCACACGCCATCCGTCAGACGCCGAGCAGGCGCCAGGCTTCGAACGCCAGCAGCAGCAGCAGCAACAGCGCGACGACGCTCAGCACGCGCGACTGGCGGCGCTGGGCAGTACCGACCCGCGCCAGTTCCTGCCGCGTCTCGGCCAGCGCGTCGGCGTTCGCCAGCGCGCGATGGATCAGCCGCGGCAGTTGCGGCAGCGTGCCGGCCCAGTTCGGCGCCTCCTCGCGGGTATGGCGCAGCAGCGCGCGCCAGCCGACCTGCTCGTTCATCCAGCGCTCCAGGTAGGGCTTGGCGGTCTTCCACAGGTCCAGCTCGGGATCGAGCTGGCGGCCCAGCCCCTCGATGTTGAGCAGCGTCTTCTGCAGCAGCACCAGTTGCGGCTGCACCTCCATCTCGAAGCGTCGTGCGGTCTGGAACAGCCGCAGCAGCGTCTTGCCGAACGAGATGTCCTTCAGCGGCTTGTCGAAGATCGGCTCGCACACCGCCCGGATCGCCCCTTCGAACTCGTCCACGCGAGTGCCGGGCGGCACCCAGCCGGCCTCGATGTGGGCCTGGGCGACGCGCTTGTAGTCGCGCTTGAAGAAGGCCAGGAAGTTCTGCGCGAGGTAGTTCTTGTCCACCTCGTTGAGCGTCCCCATGATGCCGAAGTCCAACGCGATGTAGCGTCCGTCGCGGTGCACGAAGATGTTGCCGGGATGCATGTCGGCGTGGAAGAAGCCGTCGCGGAAGACCTGCGTGAAGAAGATCTCGACGCCGGCCCGCGACAGCGCAGAGAGGTCCGTCCCCTGCGCCCGCAGCGCCGCGATGTGCGAGATCGGCGTGCCGCGCATGCGCTGCATCACCATCACCGAGCGGCCGCAGTAGTCCCAATACACCTCCGGCACGATCAACAGCCCGGAGTCGATGAAGTTGCGCCGCAGTTGCGAGCAGTTGGCCGCTTCGCGGCCCAGGTCGAGCTCGTCGTGCAGGTACTTGGCGAACTCGGCCACCACTTCGCGCGGCTTCAGCCGCCGCCCCTCCGGCCACAGCTTTTCGAGCAGGATCGCCGCCGCCTCGAGCAGCGCAAGGTCGTGCGCGATGACCCGCTCGATGCCCGGCCGCAGCACCTTGACCGCCACCTCGGTGCCGTCCGGCAGTTCGGCGAAATGCACCTGCGCCACCGAGGCGGAGGCCACCGGCGTGCGCTCGAAGCCGACCAAGACCTCGTCCACCGCGCGCCCGTAGCAGGCCTCGATGACCGCGATCGCCTGCTCGGTCGGAAACGGCGGCACCCGGTCCTGCAGCGCCGCCAGTTCCTCGGCCAGGTCCGGCGGCAACAGGTCGCGCCGGGTGGACAGCATCTGGCAGAACTTGACGAAGATCGGGCCGAGCGACTCCAGCGCGCGCCGCAGACGCACTGCCCGCGGCTCGCGGAAGCGGCGCCAGAAGAAGAAGAACCGCCAGATCGCCGGCAGCCGTCCGCTCGGGTCGGCGTCCAGCACCAGCTGGTCGAGGCCGAAGCGCAGGCCGACGGTGACGATCTTGGCAAGACGCAGAATGCGCACGGGCGGGACGACGCGTGGGAAAGGCGGGATTGTGCCCGTAAAGGCCGCGACGGGGAAATCGCGCGCCGCCGCGATGGCGCGAAGGTATGACGTGCCGATGCGCCGGGCGGCCTTGCTCTTCAAGGCACAACTGCTTAAATGCAGGCACCGGCGGCGCTCCGGCGCCGCGCCCGCGGGAGAGGGAGATGGGCAAACAGGCACTGTGCATCGGCATCAACGACTATCCCGGCACCGACAGCGATCTTTCCGGTTGCGTGAACGACGCGGCGGACTGGCGCGCGGCACTCGCCGGCCACGGCTTCCGCGTCGCCACGCTGCTGGATGCGGCGGCCGACAAGGCTTCGATGGTGAAAGCCATCGGCGAACTGATCGCCGCCGCGAAGCGCGACGACTCGCTGGTGATCACCTATTCCGGCCACGGCACCTGGCTGCCGGATGCCTCCGGCGACGAGGCGGACGGCCGCGACGAGGCACTCTGCCCGCACGACATCGGCGCCGGCCAGGCGCTGCTCGACGACGAGTTGCACGAGCTGTTTCGGCTGCGTCCGGCCGGCGTCAGGATCGTGCTGATCTCCGACAGCTGCCACTCGGGTTCGGTGACGCGCGGCAACGAGGAGGACTTGGATCCGTCGCTGCCGCGGGCGCGCTTCCTGCCCCCGTCGGTGTGGTTGAAGAACCTGCCGCCGGCCCTGCAGGCCCGCCCGCCGGCGCTGCGCAACGGCCTGGCCCGCGCCGGCGGCGACCTGCTGTTGGCCGGCTGCAGCGACAGCGAGTACAGCTGGGACACCCGCTTCGGCGGCCGCGCCAACGGGGCGTTTACCTACTATGCATTGAAGACGCTGCAGATTCTGCCGGCCGACGCCAGCTACCAGCAGTGGCATGCGGCGATCCGCGCCTACCTGCCATCGACGCGCCTGCCGCAGAACCCGCAGATCCTCGGCAGCAGGACGGCACGCGCGTTCCGGGTGCTTGCCTGAGCGCGGCCGGCCGCCGGCAACCCGACAACAACAACGAGGGAAGGGCCCATGCCGAAAGTCCACAGCTTCCGCCTGCTCGGCAGCGAAACCGCGGCTGACGCGCCGCCGCTCGGCGGCAAGGACGTCGTCGTCAGCACGGCGCGCCGGCTGGTACCCGGCCTGAGCCGCGCCGGCGGCGCCGACGAGGCCGAGCTGCCGGCCGACGCGGTGGTGCGGATCGAACTCGACAACGGCTTCGTGCTGTGGTCGCGGGCCGACGATCTGATCCGCGAGCGCGGCCGGCGCAGCACCGGCCGCGACGGCACGGAGCGCTGGGAGATCAGCATGCAGCCGCCGGCCGGCTCGCGCGCCCGCGCCGCCAGCCGCGGCTGGCTGGGACTGGGGGTCAAGATCCTCGAGTTCTTCGGCATCGATGTGCGCCGCAGCGCGGTCCGCGCGCTCGGCGGCGCGCTCGAGCTGCGGCAGTTGCACGACGGCGGCCCCGGCCTGTACCGCTGCCCGCTCGATGGGCGCGAGCTGCGGCTGGCACCGCTGGCCGGGGACGAGCGGATCGCTGCCGGGCAGGGTCCGGTACTGCTCTTCATCCACGGCACCGGCTCCAGCACCGCCGGCAGCTTCGGCAAGCTGTGGCACGAAGACCTGCCGGCCGCCCGCGCCGCCCGCGAGCGGCTGCGCCAGCGCTACGGCGATCGCGTCTTCGCGCTCGAACACCGCAGCCTGACCGAGAGCCCGATCGCCAACGCGCTGGCGCTGGCCGAGCGGCTCGAAGCGGGCGTCGAGCTGCACCTGGTGACCCATTCCCGCGGCGGCCTGGTCGGCGAGCTGCTGACGCTGGGCATGCGCGAGCGCGACGACGATCCGCTCGGCGACGCGCTGATCGAGGAGCTGTTCGCGGCCGACCGCACGATGGCCGAGCAGCTCGGCCTCGGCGCGCTGGACGGCGAACAGGCGCAACAACGCGAGCAGGCCTACCAGGCCGACCGCGCGCTGCTGGCCCGCCTGCGCGACGAACTCGACGCGCGCCGCGTGCGCGTCGGCCGCTTCGTCCGCGTCGCCTGCCCGGCGCGCGGCACCACGCTGGCCTCCGGACGCCTCGACCGCTGGCTGTCGGTGCTGGACTTCGTCGCCGGCTCGAGCATCTTCGGCGAGGCGATGGACTTCCTGCTGGCGGTCGTCAAGGAGCGCACCGATCCGCGCACGCTGCCGGGCCTGGAAGCGATGATGCCCGGCTCGGCGCTGACGCGGCTGCTGAACCGGCCGGAGCTGGTGGTGGCGGCCGACCTGTCGGTGATCGCCGGCGACATCGAGGGCGACTCGCTGTGGGGCCAGATCAAGCTGCTGATCACCGACTGGTTCTACGGCGCCGACCACGACCTGGTGGTCAATACCGGCTCGATGTCGGGCGGGCTGCGCCGCCCGCCGGGCCAGGCCAGGCTGCTGTGCGACCGCGGCGCCGAGGTCAACCACTTCAACTACTTCGGCAACGAGCGCAGCCTGCAGTGGCTGCTGGCCGGCCTGACCCGGGCCGACGACAGCGACGGCGGCTTCCGGCCGATCGCCGATGCCGACGCCGAACCGCCGCGCTGGCGCGAAGCCTTGCGCCGCAGCCGCTCGGCCAGCGCGCCGCGGCCGCTGGCGGTGGTGCTGCCGGGCATCATGGGCAGCACGCTGCAGGCCGACGGCGAGACGGTCTGGCTGCACTACTGGCGGCTCGCCCGCGGCGGCCTGAAGCGCATCGGCTACGGCCGCGCCGGCGTCGAGCCGGTGGACCTGATCGGCGATTTCTACGGCCCGCTGGTGGAGTTCCTGGCCCGCTCGCACCGGGTCGAGATCTTCCCCTACGACTGGCGCCACTCGGTGCGCGACGCAGCGGCGCGGCTGGCCGGACGGCTCGAGGAGCTGCTGCCGCGGGCCGAGCAGGAGCGCCAGCCGGTGCATCTGGTGGCCCACTCGATGGGCGGCCTGGTGGTGCGCAGCATGATCGCCGACGGCGGCCCGGGCAGCGCGGTCTGGCAGCGCATCAAGGCCTTGCCGAACAGCCGCCTGCTGATGCTCGGCACGCCCAACCTGGGCTCCTACGAGGCCGTGCGCTGGCTGACCGGCTGCAACCCGACCGAGCTCAAGCTGGCGCTGCTCGATCTGACCCAGAGCGCCACCGGCATCGTGGACATCGTGCGCCGCTACCCGGGCGTGCTGGAGCTGCTGCCGTTCGACCCGGCCGGGCCGGATTTCAGTGCCGCGCCGCTGTGGAAGGCGCTGAAGGCCGAGCTGGACGGGACCTGGCCGCTCGCCGACGACGACGCGCTGCGCGACGCCCGCAGCACCTGGGAGCGGCTGCGCGAGGCGCCGCCCGAACCGCGCCACATGATCTACGTGGCCGGCAGCCAGCCCTCCACCGTGACCGGCTACCGCACCACCAGCGACGACGACGGCCTGCTCGGCTTCGGCGGCCGCAAGATGGTGTTCGAAGCCACGGCCCGCGGCGACGGCACGGTCACCTGGGCCTCGGGCCTGCTGCCCGGCGTGCCCACCTGGTACGTCGAAGACACCGGCCACGACGCGCTGTGCGCGCAGCGCAAGGCCTTCGCCGGCTACCTCGAGCTGCTCGCCGGCGGCACCACCAGCCGGCTACCGGCGGCGCCGCCGGCGGGCAGCCGCGCGGCCGGCCTGCCCGAGCGCTTCGTGCTGCCCGAGCAGCCCTTCGCCGACCGCATTCCGGATGCCGGGGACGTGCAGCGGCTGGGCTTCGGCGGCAGCCTGCCGGCCGAATTCGGCGACCGGCAGGAGAGCGCGCCGATGATCTCGGTCAGCGTGCGCCACGGCGACCTGGCCTACGCGCGCCACCCGGTGCTGGTCGGCCACTACAGCGGCGACACCATCGTCAGCGCCGAGGCCGCGCTGAACCGCCACCTGCAGGGGGCGCTCGGCCGCCGCCTGAACCTGGGGCTCTATCCGGACGGGCTCGGCAGCCATGCGCTGTTCTTCCACGAACATCCGGACGGCAAGCCGGCCGGCGCGGTGGTGGTCGGTCTGGGCCGCGTCGGCGAGCTGTCGCCGGGCCGGCTGCAGGTCGGTGTCGGCCGGGCGATCCTCGACTATGCGCTGAACGTCGCACAGTGGCCGGACGAGCAGCGCTTCGGACCGGCCGACTCGGTCCGTTCGGCAGCCTTGAGCTGCCTGCTGGTCGGCTCCGGCGCCGGCGGCATCCCGGTCGCCGCGTCGATCGAAGCGATCCTGCGCGGCGCCCTTCAGGCGGCCGACCAGATCGCTGCGAGCGGTCTAGACAAGCGCGTGACCGTCGACCGCATCGAGTTCGTCGAGCTGTTCGAGGATCTCGCCATCGCTGCCGCCCAGGCGCTGGCCGGTGTGCTGGCCGACGGCGAGCTGGCGCGGCGCATAAGCTGGAGCGCGCGCTCGATCGGCGACGGCGAGGGTGGCCAGCGCCGCGTACGCTTCGAAGAGGCACCGGAGTGGTGGCACCGGCTCGAGATCATCGAAGACCCGGCCCGCAGCGCGCTACGCTTCGTCTTCTCGACCGACCGGGCGCGCGCCGAACAGACGCTGGTGGCCGGCCAATTGACGCTGGCCGACGCGTTCATCGCGCGGGCCTCCGCCTCGCCCGCCTCCAACGTCGAGGTCTCCCGCACGCTGTACGAGATGCTGCTGCCGAACGCGCTGAAGGAACTGGCGCCGCGCCAGGCCAACCTGGTGGTGCTGGTGGACAAAGCCTCGGCACGCTATCCGTGGGAGCTGCTGGAAGATCGCTGGAGCCCGACCGGCCGGCCGCAGGTGACCGAGGCCGGCTTCGTGCGCCAGCTCAAGACGCCGCGCTACCGCGCCCACCCGGCCCACTCGGTCGAAGCCAAGGCGCTGGTGGTGGGCAACCCCGACCTCGCCGGTTCGTCGGACTTCGCCGACCTGCCGGGCGCACGCCAGGAAGCCCAGCGGGTGGCCGCGCAACTGCGCGACGCCGGCTTCGAGGTGCGCGAGAGCATCGACGAGACGGCGGAGGCGATCCTCGCCGGCCTGCACCGGGACGCCTGGCGCATCCTGCATCTGGCCGGCCACGGCGTG
Source organism: Rhodocyclaceae bacterium (assembly GCA_050305135.1). Classification (GTDB taxonomy): domain Bacteria; phylum Pseudomonadota; class Gammaproteobacteria; order Burkholderiales; family Rhodocyclaceae; genus Cognatazoarcus. The sequence continues at coordinate 16,415 of JBNLET010000109.1, forward strand.
CACGAGTACCCGCTCGGCAAGGCGGCCGCGGCGGCGCCCGGCAACGGCGAGGGCGGGAAGATCGTCTCCGGCATGGTGATCGGCGCCGGCACCGTGCTGACGCCCGGCGACGTCGAGCAGATGCGCTGGGTGCCCGAACTGGTGTTCATCAACTGCTGCCATCTCGCCCGCAGCACCTCGCGCCGGCCGCCCCAGTTCGCCGAATTGGCGGCCAACCTGGCGATCCAGTTCGTCGACATGGGCGTGCGGGCCGTGGTGGCGGCCGGCTGGGCGGTGGACGACGGCGCCGCCGAGATCTTCGCGGCCGGCTTCTACACCCGCATGCTGGCCGGCGAGAGCTTCGGCGATGCGCTGCGTGCCGCGCGCGACGAGACCTGGGTGCGCTGCCCGGGCATCAATACCTGGGGCGCCTACCAGTGCTACGGCGATCCCAGCTACCGGCTGCGCGGCCACACCGCCGCCGGCGGGCGCCGCCGCGCGGCGCCGTTCTTCGCCCCGGCCGAACTGGAGGCCGAACTGCACAACCTGCGCGAATCGATCCGAGTCACCGACACCCGCGACCACGAGCGCCTGCGCAAAGCGGCCGGCGAGGACATCGAGGCCGCGCTGGCGCGCATCCCGCAGCACCTGCGCGACGACTGGCTGGGGCGCGCCGAGATCGCTGCCGGCATCGGCTTCGCATGGGGCGAGATCGGCGCCTGGGCCGAGGCCATCGAATGGCTCGAGAAGGCCATCGTCTCCGCCGCCGGCGATTGCCCGGTGCGTGCGGTCGAGCAGTGTGCGAACTTCCAGGTGCGGCTGGCCGGGGAACGCTGGGGCCGGCTGCGGGCGGCATCGCCGATCGACGACGCGGCGCGCGCGGAGTTGCTGGCGCGGGTCGAAGCCGCCATCGCCGAACTCGAACAGATCAACCGCCGCGCGCCCAGCAGCGAGCGCTACAGCCTGCTCGGCGGTGCCTGCAAGCGGCTGGCCTGGCTGCAGACCGAGTTGCCGGCCCGCGTGCAGGCGCTGTGCGACATGGCCGACTACTACGAGCAGGCGACCCGCTGCGACCTCGCGGCCGGCCGCGGCCCGCAGCCCTACCCGGTGCTGAATGCCGCGGTGGCGCGAATCCTGGCGGCCCGACTGGGCGACAAGGAACTGGGCCCGCTGCGCGAAGCGCTGCTGGAACAGGCCGAGGCGATGGGCGCGGCGGCCAGCCGACGCAACGAGGCCGACCCGAACATCTGGGACGCCCTCGGCATCGGCGACGCGCAGTTGCTGTCGCTGCTGCTGGCGCCACCGCGCGGCCGCGCGCTGCAGGCCGCCGCCGACAGGGTGCGGGCCAGCTACGGCGAAGCGCTGCGGCGCGGTGCCAGCCCGCGCGAACGTGCCTCGCTGCTCGAACAGCTGGAGTTCGTGATCGAGATGAGCGGCGGCAGCCACAGGCTGCGTTCGGCGCTCGAATCCATCCGCAGCGGCGTATGACTGCCGAGGCCGGCAGCGTGCCCCGGCGCACGGCCGGATCGTCCGCGGACGGCGAGCGCATGTGCCGGGCCGGCGTGCGGCGGAGGCACGAACGGACGGATTGCAATCGGTAACGCTTGCGCGGGCCCGCCCGTCCTATGCTCGCTGGGCAGCCCGCACGCTGCTGTATAATTTCGGGTTTTCCGAATTTCCCGCCCCATGAGCGCCGATCCCAAGACCCATCTCGCCGAACTGCTGCGCAGCGCGCTGCTGAGCGTGGCACCGCAACACGCGGACATGCCGATCGCGCTGGAGCGCCCGAAGCAGGCGAGCCACGGCGACTACGCCAGCAATCTGGCGCTGCAGCTGGCCAAGCCGCTGCGCCGCAGCCCGCGCGAACTGGCCGCGATGCTGCTGGCGGAACTGCCGAAGTCCGAGTTGCTGGCGGCGGCCGAGGTGGCCGGCGCGGGCTTCATCAACTTCCGCCTGGCGAGCGGCGCCAAGACCGGCGTCGTGGCGACCGTGCTGGCTGCCGGCGCCGACTACGGCCGCGGCGCCAGGCGCGACTGCCGCGTGCAGGTCGAGTTCGTCTCGGCCAACCCGACCGGCCCGCTGCACGTCGGCCATGGCCGCGGCGCCGCCTACGGCGCCTCGCTGGCCGAGGTGCTGGCCTTTGCCGGCTTCGACGTGTCGCGCGAGTACTACGTGAACGACGCCGGCCGGCAGATGGACATCCTGGGCCTGTCCACCTGGCTGCGCTACCTGGCCGAATTCGGCATCCTGGTGCCGTTCCCCGGCAACGCCTACCAGGGCGACTACGTCGTCGCGATGGCGCGCGAGATCAAGTCGGGCCACGGCGACCGCTTCGCCAACGTGACCGCCGCCCAGGTGCTGGCCGATGCGCCGGACGCCGGCCAGGACATTGAGGGCCACCTGGACGCGCTGATCGGCAACGCCAAGCGCCTGCTGGGCGAGGACTGGCACTGGATCCACGGCTCCGCGCTGACCGAACAGCTCGGCGACGGGCGCGAGGATCTGCACGAGTTCGGCGTCCATCTCGATTGCTGGTTCTCGGAGAAAAGCCTGTTCGACACCGGCCTCGTCGAGCGCGCCGTCAGCGAACTCGAGAAGCGTGGCCACATCTACCTGCAGGATGGCGCCAAGTGGTTCCGCTCGACCGACTTCGGCGACGAGAAGGACCGCGTCGTGCAGCGCGAGAACGGCTTGTTCACGTATTTCGCCTCCGACATCGCCTACCACCTGAACAAGTACGAGCGCGGCTTCGACCGCATCATCGACATCTGGGGCGCCGACCACCACGGCTACATCGCGCGCGTGCGCGGCGCCATCGAGGCGCTCGGCCTGCCGCCGCACAAGCTCGAGGTGGCGCTGGTGCAGTTTGCGGTGCTGTACCGCGGCGGCCAGAAGACCTCGATGTCCACCCGCTCGGGCGAGTTCGTCACGCTGCGCGAGCTGCGGCGCGAGGTCGGCAACGACGCCTGCCGCTTCTTTTACGTGCTGCGCAAGAGCGACCAACACCTGGACTTCGACCTGGACCTGGCCAAGAGCCAGAGCAACGAAAACCCGGTCTACTACATCCAGTACGCCCATGCCCGCGTCGCCAGCGTGCTGAAGCAGTGGGGCGGCAATGCCGGCGACCTGGCCGGCGCCGAACTGTCGGTGCTGACGAGCGAGCGGGAGCTCGGCCTGTGTGCGCGGCTGGCGTCCTTCCCCGAGGTGGTGGCCTCGGCTGCCGAGGACTACGCGCCGCACCAGGTCGCGTTCTACCTGAAGGACCTGGCCGCCGATTTCCACAGCTGGTACAACGCCGAGCGCATGCTGGTGGACGACGAGGCGCAGAAGCATGCGCGGCTGGCGCTGGCGGCAGCCGTGCGTCAGGTGCTGGCCAACGGCCTGACCCTGCTCGGCGTGTCGGCGCCCGAGGCGATGTAAGCGACGGAAGCATCCATGAGCGAGAAACGCAAACCCCGCGCCAAGGCGCAGAAGAAGTCCGGCAATGCCGGCGGCATGCTGATCGGCATCTTCATCGGGCTGATGCTCGGTGCGGCCGTGGCGGTGCTGGGCGCCTGGTATTTCACCAAGAATGCACCGTTCAAGACCGATGGCCACATCGAGGACCGCAGCCCGCTGCCCGGCCGCGAGGGCGCGCCGGTCGCGCTGCCGGGCCGGCCCGGCGGCAAGCCGGTCGAGAAGCCGCAGTTCGATTTCTACAAGATCCTGCCGGAGGGCGAGAACGCCGCGGCGCCGCCGGCGCCCACCGGACGCCCGGCGGCGGCCGCACCGAAGCCGCGCCTGTACCTGCAGGCCGGCGCCTTCGAGAACCCCTCGGAAGCCGACAACGTCAAGGCCCGGCTGGCGCTGATGGGCGTCGAGGCGAGCGTCTCGCGCGCCGAGGTGAGCGGCAAGGGCACCGTGCATCGGGTCCGGATCGGTCCGTTCGACGACGAGAACCTGCTCGACGAATCGCGCCGGGAACTGGCCGAAGCCGGCATCCCGACGGTGCCGGTCCGCATGCAATAGCCGCGGTGCGGCGAAGAGCAGGCGCTGTCAACCCGCATACCGAGAACTGCGTTGTGCGATTGCAGGCTCGACACGGAGCGCACGCCGCCGGCGCACAATGGCCGCTGAATCGGCCGGGCCACGGAACCCTCGCGCCCGCCACCACTCCCAATCACCGCAACTGAATCTTTCGGAGGAATCACGCATGGATCGACGTCGAGCGCTCAAGAACGTAGCGGCCCTGGCCGGCCTGGCCGCCATCGGGGGCCGGGCATTTGCCCAGAGCACGCAATACAACACGCTTGACCCGGCACAGCCGACCGAGGATCCGTCGCGGATCGAACTGATCGAGTTCTTCCACTACGCCTGCCCCCATTGCCGCAACTTCGATCCGCTGCTGGAAGCCTGGCTGGTGAATCTGCCGCAGGACGTCTACTTCCGCCGCGTGCCGGCGATCTGGGGCAACCCCAAGCTGAAGAACCTGGCGCGGCTGTACTACAGCGCCGACGCGACCGGCGATCTGCACAAACTGCACGGCCAGGTGTTCGGCGCCTTCCAGTCGGACCACGTGCCGCTCGACACCGCGGAAGGCGTGCGCAACTGGATCGCCGGCAAGGGCGTCGACGCCGACAAGTTCATGGCCGCCTACAACTCCTTCGGCATCCAGTCCAAGCTCACGCGCGCCGACCAGCTGGCCCGCAATTTCCACGTCCAGGGCGTGCCGACGATGGCCGTGAACGGCAAGTACACCACGTCCGCATCGCTCACCGGCAGCCACGAGAACACCCTCAAGGTCATCGAGGAGCTGATCACCAAAGTGCGCAACGAACGCACTTGACGCGGCCGGCACGCAGCGGCGGGGCGCACGCGCGACCACGCAGCGTCTTCGTCACCGGTGCCACCAGCGGCATCGGACTGGCGCTGGCCCGCGCCTGCGCCGCCCGCGGCGACCGTCTCGCGCTGCTCGGGCGCGACCGCCGCCGGCTGGCCGAACTGCAGCAGGCGCTGCCGCCCGGCACGCTGGGGCTGATCGCCGACGTCGGCGACCTGGCAGCGATGCGCTCGGCCGGCGAACAGGTGCTGGCCGAACTCGGCACGCCGGACCTCGTGATCGCCAGCGCCGGCGTGTCGGTCGGCACGCTGGCCGGCATGGCGGACGATCTGGCGGCGATGGAGCGGGTGCTGCGCACCAACGTGCTCGGCATGGCCGCCAGCTTCCAACCCTTCGTCGAACCGATGCGGGCGCGCGGCAGCGGCACGCTGGCGGGCATCGCCTCGATCGCCGGTATCCGCGGCCTGCCCGGCGCCGGCGCCTACAGCGCCTCGAAGGCCGCCGCGATCGCGCTGCTGGAATCGATGCGCGTCGAGTTGCGCGGCAGCGGCATCGGCGTCGTGACGCTGGCGCCCGGCTACATCGACACGCCGATGACGCGCGTCAACCGCTATCCGATGCCCTTCCTGATGGATGCGGATCGGGCCGCCGTGCGCATGCTGCGACTGATCGAACGCCAGCGGCGCTTCGCCGTCGTGCCGTGGCAGATGGGCGTCGTCGCGCGCGCGCTGCAGCTGATGCCGGCGCCGCTGTTCGACCGGCTGTTCGCCCGCGCCGGACGCAAGCCCCGCGGCCTGCCGCTGTAGCCGCCGAGGCGGTTCAGTCCGACCGGCCGGCCAGCGCGTACAGCGCCGCATAGCTGCGTTCGAGCTCGGCCAGCGCCTCGCCGGCGGCGGCTGGATCCTGCGCACGGCCGTGCGCCTCGACCGCGGCACAGGCGCGGGCCGCCGCCGCGGCACCGACCATCGCCAGGCTCGACTTGAGCCGATGCGCCGCATCGCACGCCTGCCGCAGATCGCCCGCCGCCAGCCCGCCGCGGATCTGCGGCAGGTCGCCGTCGGCCTGCTCCCACAGCATCGCCAGCAGCTCGCGCCACAAACGCTCGTCGCCGCCCAGATCGGCAATTGCCTGCTCGCGCTGCAGCACCTCCGGCGCATCGGCCGCAGCATCGCTCGGCACCTGCCGAGGCGCCGCGGCGATCGGCTCGTCGGGCGCCAGCCGCGCCAGCCGCGCCAGCCGCGCCAGCAGGCCCAGCAGGACCTGCGTACGGACCGGCTTCGACAGGTAGTCGCTCATGCCGTGGGACAGGCATTCCTCGCGGATGCCGTCCATCGCGTGGGCCGTCAGACCGACGATCGGCCCTGCGAAGCCCGCCGCCCGCAGCCGCTCGGTGGCCTCGAAGCCGTCCATGCCGGGCATCTGCACGTCCATCAGGATCACGTCGAAGCGGCCCCCGAGGGCCGCATCGACGGCTGCCTGGCCGTTGTCGACCAATTCGACCCGGTGCCCGGCCGCCTGCAGGCAGTGGCGCAGGAAGATCTGGTTGACCTCGGTGTCTTCGGCCACCAGCACATCCAGGCCGCGCGCCGGCAACTCCGTGGCGACGCTGCGCAATTCGGCCGTAGCGGCTTCGTCGGCCAGCGCCAGCGGCAATCGAAAGCTGAACGTGCTGCCGGCGCCGGGCTCGCTGTCGACCCGGATCCGGCCGTCCATCAGCTCGCACAGCCGGGCGCAGATCGTCAGCCCCAGTCCGGTGCCGCCGAAGCGACGGCTGATCGCGGCATCGCTCTGCGTGAAGGCCTCGAAGATCGATTGCCGCCGCTCCGGCGAAATGCCGATGCCGGTATCGCGCACCGCGATCGACAGTTCGATGCCGTCGGCACGCGTCTCGGCCACCGCGGTCTCGACCGTGACGCCGCCCCGCTCGGTGAACTTCAGCGCGTTGCCGACCAGGTTGATCAGGATCTGCCGGATCCGGGTCGGGTCGCCGACCACCCAGCGCGGCAGGTCCGGCGCGCCGCGCAGCGACAGCTCGAGCCCGCGCTCGTCGGCCTGCCACTGCAGCGGCTGCACCGTCGCCTGCAGCATCGCCGGCAGCTCGAAGGGGATCGACTCGATCTGGAACTTGCCGGCTTCGATCTTCGAGAAGTCGAGGATGTCGTTGATGATCCCGAGCAGGCTCTCGGCCGACGCGTACGCCATCTCGATGAAGCGCCTCTGTTGCGGGTCGGTGGCCCCGCCGAGAGCGATCTCGGTCATGCCCAGGATGCCGGCCATCGGGGTCCGGATCTCGTGGCTCATCATCGCCAGGAACGACGCCTTGGCCCGCTCCGAGGCCGCCGCCGCGTCGCGCGCGGCCGCCAGGTCGCGCTCGTAGTTGATCCGGTCGGTGATGTCGCTGCAGGTCAGCACCCGGCCGCGCACCTGTTCGTGCATCAGCAGCGGCCTGGCCCGCACGCGAAAGCAGCGGCCGTCCACCAGGTCCAGTTGTTCCTGGACCTCTTCACCACCGATCGACAGCAGTGCGCGCCAGGACGATGCGCTGCCGGGCATGCGCCGGCACTTGCGCACCATGTGCCGCAGCACCGCCCGGTCGCTGCGCATGGCCGAGGCGTCGAGCAGCCACATCTCGGCGAAGCGATGGTTGAAGTTCATGATCGCGCCGTCGAGGTCGAGCACCAGCAGGCCCTCGGCGGTCGATTCGAAGATCGAACGCAACAGCGAGGTCGAAGCCTCGAGTTCGTCCGCCGCCGCTGCCGAGGCGCGGGCATCGCGCGCCCGCAGCGCGAGCATCGCCTGCTCGCCCTCGCCGAGGACCGAGATCGACTTGGTGACCGGCAGCATCTCGCCGTCGCCGCGGGCCAGCAGCCCGTCCGCGTTCTGCAGCGCCACCAGCCGCCCGGCCGCCACGTCTTCCCAATAGAAGGCGTCCTGCAGCGCCCGCTCCAGCTCGCTGATCGGCATCCCGATCAGCGCCTCGCGCGTGCAGTGCAGCGCCCTGGCGGCGGCCTCGTTGGCGTCGACGATGCAGCGGTCCGACGGCCGGATCAGCAGCAGGATCTCTTCGCTGGCCGACAGCAGCAGGCGCGCGTAGTCGACGCTCGTCATGGCTTCGGGCCGGACGACGCCTTGGCCGGATCGAAGTAGTAGGTGACCCGCTTGCGCGGGCTGAGGTAGTCGAAGATCTGCCGCGGCAGCTGGTTGGGCCGGATCGCCTTGGCGATGCTGACCTCGGTCTCCTCGTCCAGATCGACGATGATCGCCTCCTCCTTCGGCACGTGGGCGTCATAGACCATCACGACCGGCCGCAGCGGCCGGGCCGAATTGATCGACAACACCATGCCGAAACTGTCGTTGGAGAGCCTGACCACCGTGCCGGGAGGGAACACGCCGAGAATCTGGATCAGCTTGCCCAGCATCTGCTCGTCGTAGCGCGGCCGATGCTTCGCATACAGCATCGACAAGGCCTCGTGGGGCGTGATCGCGGTCGCCGGATTGATCGGGTTGCACAGGTTGTCGTAGGCGTTGACCAGGCAGATCAGCCGCGCCAAGCGCGGGATCTTGTCGCCCTTCAGGCCGCCCGGGTAGCCGCTGCCGTCCATGTGTTCGTGGTGCAGGCCGATGACCTGCAGGACCGGCTCGGGCAGGCCCGACGTGCGCCCCAGTTCGACGCCGTAGGCGCAGTGCTGGCGATAGAACTCCTCCTCGGCACGGGTCAGCGGATCCTTCTTGAGCAGGATCTTGTCGGGGATGTCGGCCTTGCCGATGTCGTGGAACAGGGCTGCCACGCCGATCCCGTTCAGCACCACGGGCTCCAGTTCGAGCGCCTTGCCGAGCAGCAGCGCGAGCATCGCGACGTTGAGCGAATGGTAGTAGACCTCCTCGCCGGCCACCTTGTCGTTCATCAGATGCACCATCACGTCCCGGTCCATCATCAGCGACTCGGTGATCTGTCCGATCAGCTTGCCGGCATGCTCGATCGCCTTCTTCGGCTCGGAAAACAGCGTGCGGGACAGGTCCCGGCATACCGTCGCGGCTTCGAGGAACTCGCGCTCGCAGGCGTTGATGCGGGTGCGGATCGCGCGGTTGCGCTCGATCCGCGCGCGCTTCTCCAGGATCACCTTTTCCGCCGCGGCATCCAACGCGGTTTTGGCCACGGCGTCCGTCGCCTTGGCCGTTTCAGCTGCCGCGGCCGGCATCGCGGGCTCGTGCTCGGCGCTGAGCTTGCTGCGCTCCGGGTCGATGCGGATGCGCTTCAGCCCCAGCGCGCGCAGCTCGACGAGCTGCTGCGGGCTACGGATCAGGAAGCTGTTGAACGAGAACGGATGATCCAGCCACGACAGCTCGAGGTAGATGTAGTGACCCACCCTGAGCTCCTCGATCGTGACGTAGTGCGCCCGAGCCTCTGCCATCCCTGCCGCGCCCTGCCTCCTGAATCAACGATGCATAAGTATCGGCCCTGCCCCATGCAGCTTGAGGGCCTGCGTCGCCTGGCGCCTGACGCCCGGCGCGGGCTCGTCCGCCGATCGCCGCGCTCAGGCCTGCTTGACCTCCAGCGGCAGCCCCGCCACCACCAGTGTCACCCGCGCGCACAGCGCCGCCACGCGCTGATTGAGGCGACCGGCCTCGTCCCGGAACACGCGCCCGAGCGGCGTGTCCGGCACCAGCCCGAATCCGACCTCGTTGGAGACCAGCAGCACCCGCCCGGGCAAGCCCGGCAGCGCCGACAGCAGGTTCTCGCGCGCCTCCACCAGGCCGGGCAGCCGGCGCAGGTCGCGCGGCAGCCCTGATCCGCGGCCGCCGGTGATGCAGTTCGACAGCCACATGGTCAGACAATCCACCACCAGTACCCGCTCGGGATCCGCCTCGTCGCGCAGCGCGGCGGCCAGGTCGCGGGGCGCCTCGACGGTGCGCCAGTGCGACGGGCGGTCGCGCCGGTGCTGTTCGATCCGCTCGGCCATCTCCCGGTCGAGGGCTTCGGCGGTGGCCACCACGACGACTTCCCTGCCATCGTCCCTGGCGCGCAGTTCCGCATGGCTGCTCTTGCCCGAGCGGGCGCCTCCGATGATCAGTTCGCAGCTCATGTCCGGTCGGTCCAGGCGAGAATTCCCAAGCGCAGGGGGGGTTGGGCCCGAATGCGCGCAAAGAAGCAGTGTGCGCATTTCATGCCTCTTGTGCAACGCAAAACAAAACGCCTCTGCTATCATTCGCGGCGCACCCGTGCGTCGGGTGCGTGCATGCCAGGTGCCCCGCGACCGAGCGCGTCCGGGGTCAAACGGGAAGCAGGTGGGCGGCATCCGTGCCGCGAGGCCTGCGCTGCCCCCGCAACGGTAAGTGGAGCAAGGACATATCCGACTGCCACTGGATCCCCGGATCCGGGAAGGCGATATGTCCGGGCCGCCAACGCGGCCCAGCCACGAGCCCGGATACCGGCCTGAGTGCATCCGTGTCGACGCCGTCGGCGCAGGCCTGCCTGCGCGACGCGTCCCCACATGCTGTGGAGCCGCGGGGTGGCGGCGACGGGCGTGTCTTTCCCCTCGCTCGAACATTGCCAGCCGCGGCCTTCGATAGTCCGGATCGGCCGCGCGGGTGCGCCGGCGTGCCGAGGAGAGAACCATCCATGTCCTACCGCCCGATCGCTGCCGTGCTGGCAGTCGCTCTCAGTCCTGCCGCCCTCGCCGCCGATGCGCCGCAGGGCGGCGCAACCGTCGTCGTCACGGCCTCGCGCTTTTCCGAGCAGGAACGCGAAACGCCGGCCAACGTCTCGATCATCGATCGCGAGGATCTCGCGCGCAGCCCCGCGATCTCGATTCCCGATCTGCTGAAGACCCGGGCCGGCATCGACAGCCGGCCGCTGTACGGTCCGCTCGGCCTCGATGCGACCGTCGACCTGCGCGGTTTCGGTGACTCGGCCGGCAGCAACACGCTGGTGCTGCTCGACGGCGTGCGGCTCAACCCGGTCGACGCCAGCGGCATCGACTGGTCGGCGATCCCGCGCGAGTCGATCGAACGGATCGAAGTCATCCGCGGCAGCGGCGCGGTGCTCTATGGCGACCGGGCGGTCGGCGGCGTGATCAACATCATCACCGACAAGAGCGCCCGCAAGCACGCCCATGCCGAGGCCACGGTCGGCGCCTACGACTATCGCGGCGCGGCGCTGGCGGCCCAGGGCGGCAGCGGTGCCTTCACCTACCAGGCGGCCGCCTCGTGGGCGGCCACCGAAGGCTGGCGCGACAACAACGACGCCGACCGACGCTCCGCCAGCACCCGGCTCGGCTGGTTCGTCGGCGACGACGGCGAGCTGTTCGTCCATCTCGCCACCTTCGGTGCCAGCACCGGCCAGCCCGGCTCGATCGCCGAGGCCGACTACCGCAGCCGCCCGACCTTCGCGCGCTTCCCCGACGACCGCGGCCGCAGCGAGGGCTACCGGCTGCGTCCGGGTTTCACCCAGCGCATCGGCGAGACGGTGGAAATCGCACTGGAAAGCGGCGTCGAGCATCGCCGCGCGATCTTCGAGTCGCCGTCCTTCGAGTCGGTACGCGACAGCGACACCGTGTTCGTGACCCCGCGCCTGCGCTGGCAGCACGGCCTGGCCGGCCTCGACAGCGAGACGGTTTTCGGCTTCGACTGGTACTACGGCAAGGTCGACGCCGACACCGACAGCAGCTTCAGTGGCGTCAACGTGCAGAGCGGACGCCAGATCAGCCGCGCCCTGTACCTGCAGAACACCACCCGCCTGGCCGAGGGCCTGAACCTGCGGCTCGGCCTGCGCCGGCAGGAGGTGGACCAGCGCGCCACCGACCGGCAGGCCTTGCTCAGCGGCGAAGCGACCCGCGCCCGCAACGCGCACGAGATCGGCCTGTCCTGGCAGGCCAGCCAGGCGCTGCGGCTGTATGCCCGCAGCGGCAAGGTGTTCCGCTTTGCCAACACCGACGAGTTGTTCGGCTTCGACCCGAACACCTTCGCCTCGGTCTTCGCCGGCGACCTGAAGCCGCAGCAGGGCGACAGCCACGAGCTGGGCGGCGAATTCCGCCACGGCCCGGTCGGCGTGCGGGTGGCGCTGTTCCGCCTCGAGCTGGAAGACGAGATCGGCTTCAACAGCGAAACCTTCGCCAACGAGAACTTCGACGACACGCGTCGGCAGGGGGTCGAACTGGAGGCCGACTGGCAGATCTCGCCGGCGCTGTTCGCACGGCTGGCGCTGACCCGGCAGAGCGCGGAGTTCCGCGCCGGCCCCTGGTCCGGCAACCAGATCCCGCTGGTGCCCGGCTACCAGGCGGCGCTGGAGGCGGGCTGGAGCGGCGGCGCGGCGGGCACCTGGTCGGCGGTCGTGCGCGACGTCGGCGAGCGGCGCTACTCGGGCGATTTCGCCAACGTCCGCAAGCGCCTGTCCGGCTACACGACCGTCGACCTGCAGTCGAAGTGGCAGTTGCAGGCCTGGTCGCTGGGCCTGAAGGTGCTCAACCTGTTCGACCAGCGCTACGCGCCGTTCGCGCTCTACTCGAGCTTCCAGGGCGACTTCTTCTACTACCCGGCGGACCGGCGCAGCGTCTTCCTGAGCGCGCGCTACGACTTCCGCTAGGCGCACGGCGGCGATGCGCAGCCGAGCCCTGCTGGCGCTGCCCGGCCTGCTGCTGGCCGGGCTGGCCGCCATCGCCTGGGCGCTCAGTTCGGGCGAGGCGCGGGCCGACTGGAGCACGCTGCTGCAAGTCCTCGGCGGCGGTCACGGCCGCGGCAGCATGGTGATCCTCGAGCTGCGCCTGCCGCGCGCGATGGCCGCCTACGCCGGCGGCGCCATGCTGGCGGTGGCCGGCGCGCTGATGCAGATCCTGCTGCGCAATCCGCTCGCCGACCCGTACGTGCTGGGCGTCTCCGGCGGCGCCGCGGTCGGTGCGCTGGCCGCGCTGAGCCTCGGCCTGGCCAGCCTGGCGAGCGACGGCTGCGCCTTCGCCGGCGCGCTCGGCGCGATGCTGCTGGTGTTCGGGCTGGCCCGCGGCGACGGCAGCTGGAGCCAGACCCGGCTGCTGCTGACCGGGGTCATCGTCGCCGCCGGCTGCGGCGCGGCGGTGTCGCTGATGTTGTCGATGGCCAACGATGCGCGCATCCACTCGATGCTGTTCTGGCTGATGGGCGACGCCTCGGCGGCCTCGAATCCCTGGCCGGCGCTCGCGATCCTGCTCCTCGCGCTGCTGGCCTGCATGCCGCTGGCGCGGGATCTCAACGTGCTGGCCCGCGGCGAACTCGGCGCCCGCTCGCTGGGCGTGGCGGTCGAGCGGCTGCGCATGCTGATCTACGTGCTGGCCTCGCTGCTGACCGCCTTCGCGGTGACGATGATCGGCACGGTGGGCTTCGTCGGCCTGATCGTGCCGCACCTGGTGCGGCTCGCGATCGGCAACGATCAGCGCCTGCTGCTGCCCGGCGCGGCGCTGGCCGGCGGCGCGCTGCTGACGGCGGCCGACACCGCCGCGCGGCTGGTGCTGTCGCCGCTGCAACTTCCGGTCGGCGTGCTGACCGCGCTGATCGGCGTGCCGGTATTCCTGTTCCTGCTCGGCAGGCAGTATCGATGAGTGCGACTGCGACCGCCTTGCTGGAGGCCGAGGCGCTGGCCCTGAAGGCCGGCGATCGCTGGCTGTGCCGCGAATTCGGCCTACGCCTCGAGGCGGGCCAGTGCCTGGTTCTGCTCGGACCCAACGGCGCCGGCAAGACCACGCTGCTGCACACGCTGGCCGGCCTCACCCCTCCCGGCGCGGGCCGCGTGCGCTTGCTCGGCCGCGGTTACGAGGCGCGCAGCCCGCGCGAAAACGCCCGCATCCGCGCACTGCTGCCGCAGGTGCAGGCCGAGCAGTTCTCATCGACGGTGCTGGAGAGCACCCTGGTCGGCCGCCACCCGCACCTGGGACGCTGGGCCTGGGAAGGGCGCGGGGACGTGGACATCGCGCGCGACGCGCTGGCGCGGGTCGGCATGGAGGCCTTCGCCGCGCGCGACGTGCTGACGCTGTCCGGCGGCGAACGCCAGCGGGTCGCGATCGCCGCGCTACTGGCGCAGCGGCCGGCGCTGTACCTGCTCGACGAACCCTTGAACCACCTCGACCTGCACTACCAGATCCAAGTGCTGGAGCTGTTCCGCCGACTGGCCGCAGACGGCGCCGGCGTCGCGATGGTGCTGCACGACATCAATCTGGCCGCCCGCTACGCCGACCAGGCGGTCCTGCTCGACGGCCGCGGCGGCGTGCTGGCCGGTGCGGCCGACAACGTGCTGCAGACCGAGCGGCTCGGCCAGGCCTTCGGCCACCCGCTGAAGCGGGCCGAGGTGGACGGCCATACCCTGTTCATTCCGGAGTGAAACCATGCCCGAATCCGATCTCGAACAACGCCACCACGAGCGCATGCGCCGCAAGAAGGCCGTCGTGGACCGCGCGATCGCCGCGGCCAGCGAACAGCGCGGCGTACTGCTCGTCAATACCGGCAACGGCAAGGGCAAGTCGAGTGCCGCCTTCGGCGTGCTGGCGCGGGCGCTGGGCCACGGCATGCGGGCCGGCGTGGTGCAGTTCATCAAGGGGCGCGGCGACACCGGCGAGGAGGTGTTCTTTCGTTCGCACCCGTCGGTCGAGTGGCACGTGGCCGGCGACGGCTTCACCTGGGAGACCCAGCATCGCGCCGCCGACGTGGCCTCGGCCGAGGCCGGCTGGGCGAAGGCCCGCACGCTGCTGCAGGACCCCGGCCTGGGCCTGGTGGTGCTGGACGAATTGTGCGTGGCGCTCAAGCTGGGCTACCTGGACACCGACCGCGTCGTCGCCGACCTGCGGGCCCGCGCGCCGATGCAGCACGTGGTCGTCACCGGCCGCGGCGCGCCGGACGCGCTGCTCGAAGCGGCCGATACGGTGAGCCGCATCGAAGCGGTCAAGCACGCCTTCGCGGCCGGCATCCAGGCCATGCCCGGCGTCGAGTACTGAGTTCCGCCGGCACGGGCCCGCCGCCCGCCGTATGCTATGCTGCGCGACCGGGCTGCGCTGGGCAGGCCCGAGGACGAGCGCGGCCGAGCCTCCGCAGCCTCGCTCCCCGGACTTCGACCGACCGCCGCGGCCAGACCGCGATTCGCCGCCCCCCGGGCGGCTTCCGCCACCGACCCCGAACATGAGCGAAGACGTCCAGGCCCTCCAGACGACGCCCGTCGAGCCGTCGCAGTTCGACGACGCAATGCCGGTACGCGCACCGCGCTACCACGCCCCGGCGCGCAAGCGCAAGAAGGAGGCGGAAGCCGCGGCGCTTGCGCTGCTGGCACCGCTGCCGGCAGCCGCAACGACCGAAGTCGACGGCGCCGGCCCGGACACGGCCGAAATGTCGCCGCCCTCGACCGAGGCGAACGTCGAGGCGGAACCCGAGCCGGCGGCGCCGATCACCGCGCGCATCGAGGTCTACGGTCTCGGTCCGGCGCGGGCATGGCCGCCGCTGGAGGCGGAACTGGTGCTGCATGCCGGCGACTGCGGGCCGGTACCGCCGCAGTTGGCGAGCAGCAGCGAGCCGCTGCCGCCGGACCTCGCCGCACTAGATGCCAGGCTGCGCTCGGCCGCCCAGGCCAGCGTGGCGATCGTCGTCGCCGGCGATCCGCTGCTCGATGGCCCCGGCCGCCGCCTGCTGGCAGCGCTCGGCCCCGACCGGGTCCGCATCCATGCCGGCTCGAGCCCGCTGCAGGCGGCACTGGCCCGCATCGGCTTCGCGGTCGACGAGGTGCAGGTGCTGGACCTGGAGCGCATCGGCGACGAAGGCCTGCTGGCACGGCTGCGGCGCGGCCGCCTGTACGCGATCCGGCCCGGCGGCCGGCCGCTGCAGGCGATCGGCCGGTTGCTCGAACGGGCCGGCTTCCACCAGGCCAGGATCTGGCTCGCCGGCCCCGATGCGGCGACACCGGTCAGCGCACTGCTGGCGTTCGAACTGAGCGACCTGCCGCCGGCCGAGCGCGGCGAGCTCTTCGTGCTCGCCTACCTGGTCGGCGCCGACGGCAGCAGCCGCGACTGGCCCGGCATCCCCCGCCGTGAATTCGACGGTGCGCTGCCCGAGGCAGCCCGCCTGCTGGCGCTGTCGTGGCTGCAGCCAGGCGCCGAGGAATGCGGCTGGAGCATCGAGGGCGAACAACCGGCGCTGGCACTGGACTGGTCGCGCGAACGCCCCGAGGCGGAAATCCATTGCATCGGCATCGACGCCGAGGCCCTAGAGGCACTGGCGCTGCACCACCAGGCCGGCCAGGGGCTGGCAGCCGAGCAGGCAGGCAATTTCCACGCGCTGGAAGCGCTGCCCGAGCCGAACGTGGCGTTCCTGCGCGCCGGCGCCGAGTTCACGCAACAGGTGCGCACCGCCTGGGAACGCCTGAAACCCGGCGGCCGGATGGTGGTGGCGGCCGAAGGCGAACAGGCCCGGCTGGAACTGATGCAGTTCGCCCATCGCAACCGCCCGCAGCACTGGCAGGATCTGCAGGTCAGCGAAGGTCTGCCGGCGGGGGCCCGCTTCGAGATCGGCGCAGCCCGCGGCGTGCGACTGATGGGCTGGCACAAGCCGCCGCGCGGCTGACGGCGGGGGCGCGGGTTAGAATGACCCGCCGAATCCCCACTTCCCGAAATGCTGCAGATTGCCGACCGTTTCCTGCGACAGCCCGCCCGCGCCGGCACCGTCTACCTGATCGGCGCCGGTCCCGGCGCGCCGGAACTGCTCACGTTGCGGGCGGCGCAACTGCTGGCGGATGCCGACGACGTGGTACACGACAACCTGGTCGGCGACGCCATCATGGAGATGCTGCCGCCGTCCGCCACGCGCCACTACGTCGGCAAGAAGGCCGCCGACCACGCGCTGCCGCAAGCCGAAATCAACGCCTTGCTGATCCGGCTGGCCCGCGAGGGTCGCCGCGTAATCCGCCTCAAGGGCGGCGACCCCTACGTTTTCGGCCGCGGCGGCGAGGAGGCCGAAGACCTGGCGCTGGCCGGGATTCCGTTCGAGGTGGTGCCCGGCGTCACGGCCGCTTCGGGCATCGCGGCCTATGCCGGCATCCCGCTGACGCACCGCGACCACGCCCAGGCCGTGGTCTTCGCCACCGGCTACCTGAAGGACGGTTCGGTGGCGCTGGACTGGCCGATGCTGGCGCGTCCGCGCCAGACCGTGGTGATCTACATGGGCATCAGCCGGCTGGCCGAGATCTGCCGCCAACTGGTCGCCCACGGGCTGGCGGCCGAAACGCCTGCAGCGGTGGTCCGTCACGGCACGACGCCCGAGCAGCGGGTTCTCACCAGCACGCTGGCATCGCTCGCCGAGGCCGCCGGACAAGCGGCCGTGAAACCACCGGCGTTGCTGCTCGTCGGCGGCGTGGTCGGCCTGCAGCGGCGACTGGGCTGGTTCGCTCCGGACGCTTGAAGCCGGCGATGCCCGCGGCGAGACCGAGGACAGGAGATGCTGAATTCGATCCGAGATTTCTTCCGCAAGGCCATCGGACCCGAAGCGGACGCCGAACGGCCCCAGGACACGCGGCTTCAGCTCGCCACCGCCGCACTGATGCTGGAGATGGCCAAGGTGGACGGCGAGGTCACCGCCGACGAGGAAAGGGCGATGCGCGAGGCGCTGCAGTCGCGCTTCGCGCTCGAGCCGCAGCAGATCGAAACCCTGCTCGAACTGGCCGCGGCGGAAGCCCGCGACTCGGCCGGCGACTACGCCTTCACCTCGCTGATCAACAAGGGGTTTTCGGCCGACGACAAGGTGCGCATCATCGAGTACATGTGGCAGATCGCCTATGCCGACGGCCACGTCGATGCGCACGAGAACCACTTCATGCGCAAGCTGGCCGACCTGCTCTACATCTCGCGCGCCGACTACGCCGCGGCCAAGAAGAAGGCGCGCGACGACTGAGGCGCCGTCAGTCCAGCATTGCCACCTGCGTGACCGGCCGCCAGTAGGTCACGTGGCAATCGTCCTTGCCGAAGCAGACCGAGAAGTTGGCCAACTGCTCGGCCATGAATTCGTCCTCCGGATAATCGAACATCGGGATCGCCACCTCCTGCCCGAGGATGCTCTCCTCGGCCCGGATGATCTCCCGCACGGCGACCGGCAGCGGCTTGGCGCCGGGCGCCGGCTGCGCGATCTTGACGGCCGCTTCGGCGGCGTCGCTGTCGACAGCGGCTTCGCTCAGCACGCAGCGCAGCGTGGTGTCGAGGTTGTTCCAGCACACCCATTCGGTCAGACCGTTCTGCTCGGCAAGAGCAGGCGAAGCGGCCGCGGCGGAAGCGGCAAACACGATGAGGAAGAAGATCTCGCGAGCCAGGAATTTCATCATTTCCATCCTCGAGGATGGGAAACGGTGCAATCCGGCGAGATGCCGACGCGCGCGCACGCAGACGTGCGCCCGATGGCGATGCCCGGCAATCCCGCTGTCATAGAACCGCAGTCCCTTAGACCGGTGACTTTGCGCCCCCGCCTTTCGGTCGGGTTTGCCCTTTTCGGGTGGGTGTCGATCAGGGCCGCCGTGGCGGCAGCCGAGCGCTACCCGTCCTTGCAAATTGTCGAGTCCGCCGGCCCCGAGGCCGCCGGCTCATGGGTACTGGTGTCGGCCGCAGCGCGCGCGCCTTTAGCGCTCCCGCTGCGGCAGCGTGATCTGGATCACGCAGCGTCCTCCGCAAAGGCGATCGTGACGCGCTTGTTGCGCCGCCCTTCGCTGCGGATGCGCGCCACCCGCACCGGCCCGATCTCGCCGCTGCGGGCCAGGTGGGTGCCGCCACAGGGCTGCAGATCGACGTCGGCGATGCGGATCGTGCGCACCGTGCCCTGGCCGCGCGGCGGCTGTACCGACATGGTCCTGACCAGGCCCGGATTGGCGTCCAGTTCGGCATCGGAAATGGCGCCGACCTCGACCGACAGATCGTCGCCGATCAACGCGTTCAGCCGATTCTCGATCGTGGCCGCGTCGAGCGCCGCCATGTCGATGTCGAAGTCCAGGTGGGCCTTGTCCTCGGCCATCCGGCCGCCCGTGACCGGCGCCGCCACCACCGCGCACAGCAGGTGCAGGCAGGTATGAAAGCGCATCAGCCGGTAGCGCCGCGCCCAGTCGATGGCGGCGGTAACCCGGTCGCCCACCGCAAGCATGGCGCCGTCGGCGACCAGATGCAGGATTTCGCCGCCCTCGCCCTTGACGGTACCGCTCACCGCCAGCCGCTGGCCGTCGTCGCGGACCAGTTCTCCGCTGTCGCCCGGCTGGCCGCCGCCGGTCGGGTAGAAGACGGTCCGGTCGAGCACCACCTGGCCGTCGCCGAGTCTCTGCACGCGCGCTTCGCACGTACGCAAATAGGCATCCTGCTGGAACAGCGCCAACGTCATCGGAGGACTCCCGGGAGTTGCTGCGCGGCCGGCAGCGCCAGCGCCAGCGCGACGGAAAGAAAGAGTAGCGAGGCGAGATTGCCGATCAGTACCATCGAAGCCACCTTCTCGGGCTCCTGCCGGTAGCGCTCGGCGAAGATGTAGTTCAGCACCGCCGGCGGCAGCGCGCCGAAGACCAGCAGCAAGGCTTCCTGCCGGGGCGGCAGTTCGACCACCCGCAGCACCAGCCAGGCCAGCGCCATGCCGAGCAGCGGCCGGAACACGGCGCCGGCCACGCCGAGCCGGATCTCCGATATGCGCGAATCGGTCAGGCGCACGCCGAGACCGAACAGCATCAGCGGGATCGCGATGTCGCCCAGCATCCGGATCGAAATCATCAGCGGCGGCCAGACCTGGATGCCGAGCAGGCCGATCGCGAGGCCGACGAAGGTGGCCCACACCGACGGGATCCTCCAGATGTTGCGCAGCCGGATGTCGTGGTCGAGCAGCCAGCCGCCGAACGAGAAATGCAGCAGGTTCGACACCATGAACATCACCACGGCCGGCGCCAGCGCCTCCTCGCCAAAAGCCAGCACGGCCAGCGGCAGCCCCAGGTTGCCGCTGTTGTTGAACATCATCGGCGGCACCAGCGTGCGCGGATCGATCGCCATGACCCGCGCCGCGGCCCAGGCCGCCAGCCCCGAACCGACCACCAGCACCAGCGTCGCCGCCGCCAGCGGCAGGTAGTTGGTGATCTGGAACGATTTGCCGGCCAGCGCGCCGATCACCAGGGCCGGCACGAAGACGTCCATGTTCAGCTTGTTGGCATGGGTCAGGTCCGGCTTCATGTGCCGGCCGACGACGAAGCCCAGCGCCGCGATGGCGAACAGCGGGAACAGAATCGAGACGATGCGGATCAGCATGGCGCGGGCGAGGCTCGCTCCGCTCAGAGCACGTAGCGCGCCAGATCTTCCCGCTGGGCCAGCGACTCCAGCCGCGAATCGACGTAGGCGGCGTCCACCGAAACCTGGCCGATGCCGGCCTTGCCGGCCTCGAAGGACAATTCCTCGAGCAGCCTTTCCATCACCGTGTACAGCCGCCGCGCGCCGATGTTCTCGGTCTTTTCATTGACCTGGTAGGCGATCTCGGCCAGCCGCCGGATGCCCTCGGCGCTGAATTCCAGCGTCACGCCGTCGGTCGCCAGCAGGGCCTGGTACTGGCGCGTCAGGCAGGCGTCGGTGGCGGTCAGGATGCGCTCGAAGTCGTCCACCGAGAGCGAATCGAGTTCGACGCGGATCGGGAAGCGGCCCTGCAGCTCCGGAATCAGGTCGCTCGGCTTGGACAGGTGGAAGGCGCCGCTGGCGATGAACAGGATGTGGTCGGTGCGCACCATGCCGTACTTGGTGGACACCGTGGTGCCCTCGACCAGCGGCAGCAGGTCGCGCTGCACGCCCTGGCGCGACACGTCGGCCCCCTGCATCTCGCTGCGGGCCGCCACCTTGTCCAGTTCGTCGAGGAACACGATGCCGTTCTGCTCGACCGCGTTGAGCGCCTCGGCCTTGATCTCCTCGTCGTTCACCAGCCGCGCGGCTTCCTCGTCGGCCAGTGCCTTCAGCGCATCGGCGATCTTCAACTTGCGCATCTTCTTGCGGCCGCTGCCCATGTTCTGGAACATGCCCTGGATCTGCTGGGTCAGTTCCTCCATGCCCGGCGGCGCGAAGATCTCGGCCGCCATCGCCGGCGAGGCGATCTCGAGTTCGATCTCCTTGTCGTCCAGTTCGCCTTCCCTGAGCTTCTTGCGGAATTTCTGCCGCGTCGAGGAATCCGCGCTCGGCGCCGGCTCCTCGCCGAAGCCGACCGGCCGGGCCGGCGGCAGCAGCGCATCGAGGACGCGATCCTCGGCGGCATCCATGGCCCGGTCGCGCACCCGCTGCATGGCTCGCTCGCGATGTTCCTTGACCGCGATCTCGGCCAGGTCGCGGATGATCGTATCCACGTCCCGCCCGACGTAGCCGACCTCGGTGAACTTGGTGGCCTCGATCTTGACGAACGGCGCGTTCGCCAGCCGCGCCAGGCGGCGGGCGATCTCGGTCTTGCCGACACCGGTCGGACCGATCATCAGGATGTTCTTCGGCGTGATCTCGGAGCGCAGCGGTTCTTCCACCTGGGCCCGTCGCCAGCGGTTGCGCAAGGCGATGGCGACGGCCTTCTTGGCCTTGTCCTGGCCGACGATGTGCTTGTCGAGTTCGGAGACGATCTCCGGCGGGGTCATCTGGGTCATGCTCGTGCTCTGGTTGCGCAGGCCGGCCGGTCGGGGCCGCCCACTGCGCGGGATTGAAAATACCTGCGGCGCTCAGCCCTCGATCACTTCGATGACGTGGCTCTGGTTGGTGTAGATGCACAGGTCGCCGGCGATCGCGAGCGACTTGGCGACGATTTCTTCGGGCGCCAGATCGGTGTTCTCCAGCAGCGCGCGCGCCGCGGACTGGGCGTAGGCGCCGCCGCTGCCGATCGCGACGATGCCGTGCTCCGGCTCCAGCACGTCGCCGTTGCCGGTGATGATCAGCGAATTGTCCCGGTCGGCCACCGCCAGCATCGCCTCCAGCCGCCGCAACATGCGGTCGGTGCGCCAGTCCTTGGCCAGTTCGACCGAGGCGCGCAGCAGGTTGCCCTGGTGCTTTTCGAGCTTGGCCTCGAAGCGCTCGATCAGCGTGAATGCGTCGGCGGTGCCGCCGGCGAAGCCGGCCAGGATGCGGTCCTGGTAGATGCGCCGCACCTTGCGCGCGCTGGCCTTGACGACGATGTTGCCGAGCGTGACCTGCCCGTCGCCGCCGAGCGCGACGCGCTGGCCGCGGCGCACCGACAGGATGGTGGTGCCGTGATACTGTTCCATGAATTCGTCCGGATCTCGGACGCGATGCTCAGCGGCGGGGAACCACCTGGGCGACCTGGTGCACCCCCATGACCCGCAGCAGCGCCGCGACCATGTTGTTCACTTTCTTGAAGGTCACCAGTTTACCCTGCGCCTGCAGATTGGCGAGGATATTGAACAGCGTGCCGGCCGAAGCGAAATCGACGCGGCGCAGCCGCGAGCAATCGACATCGACCATCGTGCGCTTGGAGGCGAAGGCCGCCAGATCGCGCACCTGGGCCTGCTCGCCGGAGGAAATCTCGCCCTCGAGCTGGAAGGCCTGACGGCCGGAGGAGGAGGACTGCGAAGGCGCCTCGACCGCAGGCGCATCGGCATCCGGTGCGCGGGCCGCATCCCACGACGGCGGCGATTCCTCGAACGTGATCGCGTAGTCGATGGCGTATTGCTCGAAGCGCTCGAACTCGCCGATGCGCTGCAGCATGTCGAACAACAGCAGCCAGGATTCCCGCCTTTCGGGCTTGCCGCAGACGACATGCCTGAGCAGCATGCCGGCCAGCGTGCTGCAGTTGAGCAAGGTCACCGGCACGTGGTCGTCCTCGAGCTGCCGCAACACCTGGCGCAACAGTTTGCAGCCCTTGTCGTCGGCGTTGCGCAAGCGCCCGAGGTCGATCTTGATGCTGCCGTTCTCACGCGCGAATTCCACCAGCTTGCCGAACTGGACTTCCACCTGGCCCGACAAGCTGCCGTTCAGCGCCACGGTCGGGGTGGCATCGACCGGCGCCTCCTCGCGTGGGCTGGACAGGTCCTCCCACTGCGGGGGGGACTTCTCGAAACGGGAAGCGTAGATCGCGCCGCGCTGGTCGAAGCGCTGCCGGTCGCCGGCCAGCCGATGCAGGTCGAGCAGCATCAGCCACAGGCCCTCGCCGGCTTCGTCGCCGACGGCTCCGTCGAGCGTCGCCTCGAGCACCTGCGCAGCCTCCTCGTCCTGGCCGGCAGCGAACAGCATCGCCGCTTCCTCGGCCACCGCCAGCAGCGCATCGCCGCCTTCCAGCACCTGCACCTTCTCGGCGCACTGGGCCAGCGCCCAGGCGTCGCCGGCACCGGTGAAGTCGAGCGACGACAGCTCGGACGGCGGGCCCTGCTTCTTGCGGCCTTCGCCATCGCTGCCGGATTTTTCCGGCTTCTTGCCGCCGAACACGGTCATTGCCACGCCTCGTATTTCATCTCCGCGTCGATTTGCGCTCGACGACGAAAGCTTAGCACTCGTTAACAATCGATTCAGGAACTGCTACGCGCCAATTGCACGAAAGTTAGACGGCCATCTTACTCCGCCGCGGGGCCGATCACAGCGGCGGCGAACGCCCCCGAAGACCTTACCTCCGGTGACAAATACGGCAGCGGTGCAAAAAGGTAAAGCGCCTTTATCGGTTAGAATCCGCGCAATGCAAGCCCCCCGGACACCATCAGGCAAAGACTCCGGCACGGAGTTCCGCATCGCCGTCCGGGTGTACTACGAGGACACCGATGCCGGCGGCGTGGTGTATTACGCGAACTACCTCCGCTTTTGCGAACGGGCCCGCACCGAATGGTTGCGCGACAGGGGCTTCAGCCAGCGATCGCTGATGACCGAAGCCGGCGTGGCTTTCGTGGTACGCCGGCTGACGGCCGAATACGTCGGATCGGCGAAACTCGATGACGTACTGGACGTGTTGACTTCGATCGAACGCCTCGGCGGCGCGAGCATCGTCTTCGTGCAGCGCATCCTGCGGGGTGAGCACTGCCTGTTCGAGGCCCGCGTCACGGTGGCCTGCATCGACTTGGCGCGGCACGCTGCAACAGCGATTCCGGCCGAGATCCGGCACCGACTGTCACCTTCCAACTGAAGAAGAAGATCACATGGAAGTCACCACCGATCTGTCGATCGTCTCGCTGATCAGCAATGCCAGCCTGCTGGTCAAGCTCGTCATGGCGCTACTGCTCGGCGTCTCGCTGGTGTCCTGGTACTGGATATTCCGCAAGTGGTTCGCGATTCGCAGCGCGCGCAGCAAGACGCTCAAGTTCGAGCGCGATTTCTGGAGCGGCGGCGACCTCAACGCGCTGTTCCAGAGTGCTGCCAACGACCGGCACCATTCCGGCCCGATGGAGCGGATCTTCGAGTCCGGCTACCGCGAGTTCGCCAAGCTGCGCAGCAAGAACGCCGACGGCAACACCACCATCGGCGGCGCCCAGCGCGCGATGCGGGCCACCTACCAGCGTGAGATCGACGATCTGGAGGCGCACCTGGCCTTTCTCGCCTCGGTCGGTTCGGTCTCGCCCTACGTCGGCCTGTTCGGCACCGTGTGGGGAATCATGAACGCCTTCCGCGGTCTCGCCAACGTGACCTCGGCCACCCTCGCCCACGTCGCGCCGGGTATCGCCGAAGCGCTGGTGGCCACCGC
Source organism: Rhodocyclaceae bacterium (assembly GCA_050305135.1). Classification (GTDB taxonomy): domain Bacteria; phylum Pseudomonadota; class Gammaproteobacteria; order Burkholderiales; family Rhodocyclaceae; genus Cognatazoarcus. The sequence goes on from JBNLET010000109.1 coordinate 40,851, forward strand.
CATCGGCCTGTTCGCGGCGATTCCGGCGGTGGTCGCCTACAACCGCTTCGCCCACGACATCGATCGCCTGTCGGTGAGGCTCGAGAGCTTCATGGAGGAGTTCTCCAACATCCTGCAGAGGCAGTTGCGCTGATGCGAACGCGCCGCTTGATGAACCAGATCAACGTCGTGCCCTACATCGACGTGATGCTGGTGCTGCTGGTGATCTTCATGGTCACCGCGCCGATGATCCAGGTCGGCTCGGTGGACCTGCCGAGCGTCGGCAAGGCTTCCCAGGTGTCGGTCGAACCGATCGAGGTGATCGTGCACGCCGACGGCTCGCTGGCGATCCGCGAACGCGACAAAGCGCCGATCAAGGTCGCACGCGACGACTTGGTCGGCGAATTGCGCCGGCTGCTGAAGGACGATGCCGAGCACCCGGTGCTGATCGCCGGCGACAAGGCGGTCCGCTACGAGGCCGTGCTCGACGCGATGGACCTGCTGCAGCGCGAGGGCATCCGCAAGATCGGCCTGCTGGTGCAGCCCGGCAAGACCTGAGGCGCGGGATTGGCAGGCATGGTGCGCTATCCGGTCGACCAGAACTCCGGCAAATGGCCGTCGATCTTCTTGACGGTGCTGGTGCATGGCCTGCTGGCGGCCTTTCTCTTCTACGGCCTGCACTGGCAGGCCCGGCCGCCGGCGGTGGTGGAGGTCAGCCTGGTGCAGGCCGTGCCGGCTCCGCCGGTCGTGCAGCCGCCCAAGCCGGTGCCGAAACCGGTCGAACCCCCGCCGGAGCCGAAACCGGAACCGAAGCCCGACCCGGTGCCGGAACCGCCGCCGGCGCCGCCTCCGCCGCGGCTGAAGCCGCCACCACCCCCGCCGCCGCCGGCCGAGCCCGAGATCGCGCAGAAGGCGCCGGAGGTGAAGCCGGAACCGAAGCCAGAACCAAAGCCCGAGCCGAAACCAAAGCCAAAGCCCGAACCGAAGCCGAAACCCGAGCCGAAGCCAAAGCCAAAGCCGAAGGGGCCGACCGCCCAGGAGCTGGCAGCGCGCGAACAGGAAAAGCACATGCAGGAACTGCTTGCCCAGGAAGCTCAGCTCGCCCGCCAGCAGGCCTTGCTGCGCGAAGAGGCACTGCGCGCCGCCGACGCGCAGAAGGCCGCGCTGCGCTCGCGCGCGGCGGCCGACTACGCGGCGCGGATCCAGGCCAAGGTGAAAGGCAACATCGTGCTGCCGCCGGGCATCGCCGGCGACCCGTCGGCCATCTTCATGGTGGATCAGTTGCCGGACGGCACCGTGATCGACGTCCGCCTGCAGCGCACGTCCGGCAATCCGTCGCTCGACGTGGCGATCGAGCGGGCGATCCACAAATCGAGTCCGTTGCCGAAGCCGGGCGACCCGTCGCTCTACACGCGCACGCTGGAACTCCGGTTCTGGCCGCTGCGCGAATGAGTGTTGCACAACGCCGGGCGACCGAGAGGAATGACTCGGCTATAATCGCGCGAACCGGAAAACCGTTATGAAACATAAACTTTTCGCACACATCCTGTTGCTGGTCGTATTCCTGGCCGGCAGCGTGGCCGCCCGCGCCCAGCTGTCGATCGAAATCACCGGCGCCGGCGCCAACCAGATTCCCGTCGCGGTGGCCCGCTTCGAAGGTGAAACCGCGCTGCCGGCGGCGGTCACCGAGGTGGTGCGGGCCGACCTGTTGCGCAGCGGCCTGTTCTCGATGATCGAGACCGGACCGCAGCCGATCGGCGAATCGACGCTGCCGGACCTGGCCAATTTCCGTATCCGCGGTGCAGATGCGATGCTGGTCGGATCGGTCGTGCCGCTGGACGGCAAGCGCTTCGAAGTACGCTTCCGGCTGTTCGACACGCAGCGCCAGGCCGAACTCGGCGCGCTGGCGCTGCGCATGAACGCCAGCCAGCACCGCGCCACCGGCCACCGCATCGCGGACTACGTCTATCAGAAGCTGACCGGCCTGCCGGGCGTGTTCTCGACCCGCATCGCCTACGTGGTCAAGACCGGCAAGCGCTACCAGCTGCAGATCGCCGATGCCGACGGCGAAAACCCACAGACCGCGCTCGCCTCGCACGAACCGATCATTTCGCCGGCCTGGTCGCCGGACGGCAGCAAGCTCGCCTACGTCTCGTTCGAGGCCAAGAAACCGGTGGTCTACATCCATTCGCTGGCCACCGGCCTGCGCAGCGTGGTCGCCAATTTCAAGGGTTCGAACTCGGCACCGGCCTGGTCGCCGGACGGCCAGCGGCTGGCGGTGGTACTGACCAAGGACGGCCAGTCCCAACTCTATACCGTCAATGCCGATGGTTCGGGCGTCAAGCGCATCGCCTCGTCGAGCGGCATCGACACCGAGCCGGCCTGGTCGTCCGACGGCAAGTGGATCTATTTCACGTCCGATCGCGGCGGCAGCCCGCAGATCTACCGCATCGACCCGCAAGGCAGGAACCTGCAGCGGATCAGCTTCGACGGCAGCTATAACGTCACGCCGCGTCCCTCGCCGGACAACCGCAGCCTGGCCTTCGTGACCCGCAGCGACGGCCGCTTCCAGGTCGCGGTGATGGATCTCGCCTCGCACCAGGTGACCGTCCTGACGGACACCGCGCGGGACGAGTCGCCGAGTTTTTCCCCCAACGGGCGAATGATCCTTTACGCCACCGAGACGGGTGGGCGCGGCGTGCTGGCGGCGGTATCCTCCGACGGCCGCGTCAAGCAGCGCCTTTCCGTTCAAGCGGCAGACGTCCGCGAACCGGCTTGGGGCCCGTTGCCCCAGTAACTGAATGACAAAACAAGAGGAGCCTTCGATGCGCAAGATTCTAGCTGTACCCGCCCTTCTGACTGCCCTGCTGGCGGGCTGCGGATCCACGCCGATGAACGCCGAGCAAGGCGGCGCCGCGGTCGAGGATCGCAGCGCCACGACAGTCGAAACGCCGCAGGTGCAGACCGTGACCCCGAGCGAGCGCAACGGCTCCTCCGGCCTGGAGGAATTGACCAATCCGAACAGCCCGCTGTCCAAGCGCAGCGTGTATTTCGATTTCGACAGCTTCGTGCTGCGGCCCGAGTTCCAACCGCTGGTGGAGGCCCACGCCCGCTTCCTGCTGGCGCATTCCGACGTGCGCATGCTGATCCAGGGCAACGCCGACGAACGCGGCAGCCGCGAATACAACCTCGCCCTCGGCCAGAAGCGAGCCGACGCGCTGCGCCGCGCACTGAGCCTGCTGGGCGTGTCGGACTCGCAGATCGAGTCGGTCAGCCTGGGCGAGGAGAAGCCGCGCTGCACCGATTCGAGCGAGCAATGCTGGGCCGAGAACCGGCGCGCCGACATGCTCTATACGGGTGAGTTTTGATGGCCGTGCGCAGCCGCTACGCGGCGGCGGTGGTCGCAGTCGGGCTGGCGATCGCCTGCCCGGCCGCGGCCGGCATGTTCGACGATGAGGAGGCGCGCAAGGAGATCATCCGCCTGCGCGACAGCTACGGACAACGGCTCGACGAGCTCGAGACCACCTCGCGCGCCCAGTTCGAACTGGCCAACGAACTCGAGGCCCTGAAGGCCGAGATCGCAAAGCTGCGGGGCCAGGTCGAGGTACTGACCTACCAGCTCGATGCCGCCGACAAGCGGCAGAAGGACTTCTACGTCGACCTGGACAACCGCCTGCGCAAGATCGAGAACGCCGCGCTGACGCCGTCCTCGAGCGCACAGCCGATCGATCCGGTGGCCGAGGCGCGCGACTACGAAGGCGCGCTCGGGCTGCTGAAGGCCGGCAAGAACCGCGAAGCCGGCGCCGCGTTCGAGGCCTTCATCGCCGCCTACCCGGGCAGCAGCTTCCTGCCGAGTGCGCATTTCTGGGCCGGCAACGCCTGGTTCCAGGAGCGCGAGGCGGCGCGTGCCAGCGATCTGTATCGCAAGGTGGCGGAGCAGTGGCCGAACGACCCGCGCGCGCCGGATGCGCTGCTGGGGCTGGCCAGCAGCCAGCAGGCGATGGGCGACGGCAAGGGCGCCAAGGAGACGCTGAACGGCATCCTGCAGAAATATCCGGACAGCTCGGCCGCCCAGATGGCCAAGCAGCGCCTGGGCAAGAAGTAGGGCGTGGTTGCCGCCACCGGGATCGATCGCTCGATCGCGCTCAGGCTGACCGAGATCTTCCTGTCGCTGCAGGGGGAATCGACCCGGGTCGGCCTGCCGACGGTGTTCGTGCGTCTGACCGGCTGTCCGCTGCGCTGCAGCTGGTGCGACACCAGCTACGCCTTCGAGGGCGGCAACAGCGTCACGATCGGCGAAGCGCTCGAGCGGGTGGCGGAATACCGCGTCAACACGGTCTGTGTCACCGGCGGCGAACCGCTTGCCCAGGCTGCCTGCCTGCCGCTCCTGAGCGCGCTGTGCGACGCCGGCCATTCGGTGTCGCTGGAGACCAGCGGCGCGCTCGACATCGGCGGCGTGGACCCGCGCGTGTCGCGCATCGTCGACATCAAGCCGCCGGGTTCCGGCGAAGTGGGCCGCAATCGGCGCGAGAACCTGGCCCTGCTGCGGCCGGGCGACGAACTCAAGTTCGTGCTGGCGGACGAAAACGACTACCTCTGGGCCCGCACCCGGATCGACGCCGAGCGGCTGGACGAGCGCTGCGAAGTGCTGATGTCGCCGGTCCATGGCCGGCTGGATCCGGCCGCGCTGGCCGAATGGATCCTGCGCGACCGGCTGCCGGTGCGGATGCAGTTGCAGCTGCACAAACTGATCTGGGGCAACGAACCCGGCCGCTGACGCGGCCATGCCGCAGCAAGCGAGGAATACCGCCGTGCCGAGCCGTCATAGCAAGAAATCCAAGCCCGCCGTCGTGCTGTTGTCGGGCGGCCTGGACTCGACCACCTGCCTGGCGATCGCCCGCGACCAGGGCTACCGCTGCCATGCGCTGTCGGTCGAGTACGGCCAGCGCCATGCGGCGGAACTGACCGCCTCGCGCCGCGTGGCGCAGGCCTTCGAGGTCGCGGAGCACCGCTTCGCACGGGTCGACCTGGGCCAGTTCGGCGGCTCGGCGCTGACCGACAACGGCATCGCGGTACCGATGGAAGGACCCCAGCCGGGCGTCATCCCGGTCACCTACGTGCCTGCCCGCAATACCGTGATGCTGTCGCTGGCCTTGGGCTGGGCCGAAGTACTCGGCGCCACCGACCTCTTCATCGGCGTCAACGCGATCGACTATTCCGGCTACCCGGACTGCCGGCCCGAATACGTCAAGGCCTTCGAGACGATGGCCAACCTCGGCACCAAGGCCGGTGTCGAGGGCGCGCGGATCCGCATCCATACCCCGCTGATCGACCTCTCCAAGGCCGAGATCATCGATCTGGGGGCCCGCCTGGGCGTCGACTACGGACTGACGGTATCCTGCTACCAGGCCGACAGCTCGGGCCGCGCATGCGGCGCCTGCGATGCCTGCCGGCTGCGGCACGCCGGCTTCGTCGAGGCCGGCGTGGTCGATCCGACGCCGTATACCCATCCGCCGGTTTGATGCATTCGCACATGCGTTGACCGCCCGATAAGCCACATCTATAATTCGCGCCTCTTTACCGGGTCGTTAGCTCAGCTGGTAGAGCAGCGGACTTTTAATCCGTTGGTCGCAGGTTCGAACCCTGCACGACCCACCAGCATCGAACAGAAAGCCCAGCCATCCGGCTGGGCTTTCTGTTTTCCGCCGTCGCCGGCAGGACGATCGCCCGGGCTGCCATTTCGCTGTCGGCGGGCCGGCCCGGCGGCGCGGATAATGCTCCGCAGCTCCAAATACCACACGGACGGCGGGTCGAATATGTCTTACGCTGTTAGCCCCTGCACGCCCGATGGCCACAAGCCAGGGAGGGAGCCGATCCATGACCACGGCCAACGTGACCGAAACGCAAGCGCTGTACCGGCGCTTTCCACATCTGATCCGCATCGAATTGCTGTGGGGCAGTCTCGAATGCCGGCGGTTCCTGGCCGGCCTGCTGACCGATGAGCGCGGCGAACACCGCTCCGGCTTTCCCGCCCAGCATGCCAAGACCATCTTGTCGCTGCTGATGGAGCACGACGAGACATTCCCGGAATTCGATACCAGCGCCGGCTCTGGCATCTGGTATGACGCCTATCAGCGCAGCGACCTGCGCTGATATAGTCGGCCCTCGATGGGTTGGAAACTGCTGACGCGACGGAGCACGCTGCTCGAGGCGCAACACTGCGCCAACCTGCTGGAATCGGCAGGCATCCGCACGCAGGTGCGCAACAGCTACCTGGCCGGTGCGCTGGGCGAGATCCCGCAGGTCGAGGCCTGGCCCCAGGTGTGGATTCCGCAGGCGCAGGACAGCGAGGCCGCGCTGGCCAGGCTGCGCGAAGCCAGCGCCGAGCTGGCCGGACATGCGCCGAGCTGGACCTGCCCGGGCTGCGGCGAGCGCATCGAGCCGCAGTTCGCCGCCTGCTGGCAATGCGGCAGGGCCCGGCCGGGGACGGATTGAGCGGCGCTCAGCCGCGCGGCGTGCGCAGCAGCACGAATTCCTCGGCGGTGGTCGGATGCACGGCCAGCGTACGGTCCAGGTCCGCCTTCTTCGCCCCCATCGTGATCGCCACCGCCAGCGCCTGCATGATCTCGGCCGCATCGGGCCCGATCATGTGGGCGCCCAGCACCCGGTCGCTGGCGCGATCGACCACCACCTTCATGTAGGCCCGCTCCTGGCGGCCCGAAATGGTGTTCCTCATCGGCCGAAAGCCGGCCTCGAAGATTTCGCATTCGTGCCCCGCCGCCACCGCCGCGGCCTCGCCGAGGCCGATCGTCGCGATCTGCGGCTGAGAGAATACCGCCGTCGCGATCAGCCCGTGGTCCACCGCCTGCTCGCGGCCACCGAACTCGGTGTCGGCGAAGGCCCGCCCCTCGGCGATCGCCACCGGCGTCAGGTTGGCCCGGTCGGTGACGTCGCCGACCGCGAAGATGCTTGCCACCGAGCTGCGCGAGAAGCGGTCCACCTCGATCGCGCCGCCGGGTTCGCGCGTCCTGACGCCGACCGCCTCGAGGCCGAGGCCGGCGGTGTTCGGATGGCGCCCGAGCGCGCACAGCACCGCATCGGCCTCGATCTCGTTGCCTGCGCCGTCGCTCGCCACGTAGCGCTCGCCGCGCCGCGCCAGCCGCTGCGGCGCGAAACCGGGCCGCAGCGCGATGCCGCGCCCGTCCATCGCCTCCGCCAGCCGACGGCGGATGTCGTCGTCGAAACCGCGCAGCGGCAGTTCCGCCCGGTAGGCCTGCGTCACCGCACTGCCGAAGCCGCGGAAGATGCCGGCAAACTCGACCGCGATGTAGCCGCCGCCGAGCACCAGCAAGTGTCCTGGCTGCCGCTGCAGATCCAGCAGGCGATCCGAATCGAGCGCCAGTTCGATGCCTTCGATCGGCGGCCGGCTGACCGCGCCGCCGGTCGCCACCAGGATCCGTCCGGCGGTGATGCGTCGCCCGCCCACTTCGACGGTATGCGGATCGACGATGCGGCCGAAGCCTTCGATCAGCGTCACGCCGCCGTCGGCCAGCATGCGCCGGTAGATGCCCTCTAGCCGCTCGGTCTCGGTGTTCTTGGCGCCGATCAGCGCGGCCAGATCGAAGCTCGGCTGGCCGAATCGCCAGCCGTAGGCGCCGGCATCCTCGAACGCTTCGCCGAACTGCGAGGCGTACATCAGGATCTTCTTCGGCACGCAGCCGCGGATCACGCAGGTGCCGCCGACGCGGCTGCCCTCGCAGATCGCCACGCGCGCGCCGTGCAGCGCGGCGCGGCGGCTGGCGGCGACGCCGCCGGAACCGGCGCCGATCGTGAACAGGTCATAGTCGAAGCGGATCATGCCGATTCCTCCATCGATTCCACCGCCCAGCGGCCGTCCCGACCGCCGCGGGCGACCCGCCGGCGGCATCCGAAGCGGATAGTGCCGGCCATTGCAGGCTAAACTTGGGTCAATATACGTGCGGACGGAGTATCCGCGCGAATCCTTACCGGGATGGAGACGATCCGATGCGAATTGCAGTCTTCGCGAGCTGTCTTGGACTGGCCGCCACGATGCTGCCGGCCACTGCCACGCAAGCGGAGGGGCGTACGGCGCGCGAACTGGTCGAGAGCCGCTGCCAGAACTGCCACGGCATGGAAGGACAGAGCAGCAGCCCGAACTACCCGAAGCTGGCAAGCCAAAACGCCGAATACCTGCAGCGGCAGCTGTTCAACTTCAAGCTCGGACGACGCCAGAACGCGCAGATGAAACCCCAGGTGGCCGATCTCAGCGGTGCCGAGGTGGAGGCCTTGGCGGCCTATTTCAGCAGCAAGAAGATCATTGCCGACATCGCCTTCGATCCGGCGCTGGCCGACAAGGGACGCGAGATCTACGAGCACGGCAACCCGGCCAGCGGCGTGACGGCCTGCGTCACCTGCCACGGACCGCGTGCCCACGGCGCGCTGTTCCTGCCGCGCCTGGCCGGCCAGCATGCCAGCTACATCGAGCGTCAGACGCGCGCCTTCATCGACCGCGCACGCGAATCCTCCGGCATGATGATGCACACTGTCGTGACGGCACTGAGCGAGGACGAGATCGTCGCGCTCGGCCAGTATCTGAGCGGGCTCGAATAGCGCCGCCAGGCGCGGGCCGGATCACATGATCTCGGCCAGCCCCTCACGCAGCAGCAGCTCTTCCTCGAAATGCAGCACGTCCAGGCCGAGCGCGTCGCGCGCCGACACCAGGCCGATCGGTTCGCCGCTCGGGCCGACCACCGGCACGTGGCGGAAGCCCCCTTCGAACATCATGTGCAGCGCATGCGCGAACGGCTTGTCGGCGGTGATCGTCACCGGATCGGCGGTCATCACTTCGCCGACCGGCGTGGTGTCGGCATCGATGCCCTCCGCCACCACATCGAAAACGATGTCCCGCTCGGTGCAGATGCCGACCAGCAAGCCCTTCTCCACCACCAGCACGGCCCCCTCGTCGTGCTGCTCCTTGAGCAGCTGCGCGGCCTGCCGCACCGGCAGATCGCGTGGGACCATCACGAAAGGCTTGTGTTCGATGACATTGCGGACCGGACGATCGGGCATGACGAGTCTCCTTTGATCATTGTCTGCGGCTGCAGCGCCTGCATCGGTGGTTCCGCCCCGCTCCAAGTCTGCGGTGGCTCCGGGCCCGCCGGTGCTACCATGCCCGGCCGATCAAACACCCTGCTGAAGCGGATGGACATCTCGATACCCGTGCCCGACGCGGCGCTCGCCGAGGAAATCAAGCAAGAAATCAACCAAAAGACCAAGCCGCCGGGCAGCCTCGGCAGGCTCGAAGCGCTGGCGCTGCAGGCCGCGCTCGCCCAGGGCAGCCTGAGGCCGTCGCTCGACAATCCGCAAATGCTTGTTTTCGCTGGCGACCATGGTGCAGCCGCGGCCGGCATCTCGGCCTATCCGCAGGAAGTCACCTGGCAGATGGTCAGCAACTTCCTGACCGGCGGCGCCGCCATCAACGTCTTCGCACGCCACAGCGGCATGCAATTGACCGTCGTGGACGCCGGTGTGGCGCACGACTTTGGTGCCGCGACAGGCCTGCTCGGCGCCAAGATGGGACATGGCACCCGCAACTACCTGGAACAGCCGGCGATGAGCGCGGCCCAGCGCGACCAGGCGCTGGCACGCGGGCGCAGGCTGGCCCACGACCTGGCGACCGACGGCTGCCGGGTGCTGGGGCTGGGCGAGATGGGCATCGGCAACACCGCCTCGGCCTCGCTGCTGACCCACTGCCTGACCGCCGCGCCGCTGGCCGAGGTGGTCGGCCGCGGCACCGGCCTCGACGACGCCGGCCTGCAGCGCAAGCTCGCGCTGCTGCAGCAGGCGCTGGCGCGCGGCGGCCGTCCGGCCGATCCGCTGCAGGCGCTGGCCGAGTACGGCGGCTTCGAGATCGTCATGATGGCCGGCGCGATGCTCGGCGCGGCCGAGCGGCGCATGCTGATCCTGGTGGACGGCTTCATCGTCACGGCCGCGCTGCTGGCCGCCCATGCGCTGGCCCCGGCCATCCTGCCCTACTGCATCTTTGCCCACCGCTCCGGCGAACCGGGACACGCCGTGCAGCACGCCCACCTCGGCGTCGAACCGCTGCTGCAGCTCGGCCTGCGGCTGGGCGAGGGCACCGGCGCGGCGCTGGCCTTCCCGCTGCTGAAGGCGGCGGTCGGTTTCCTCAACGAGATGGCGAGCTTCGGCTCGGCGGGCGTCAGCGGCAAGAACTGAGCGCCGCCGATGCGCGAGCAGATCGAGCTGTTCCTGACCGCGCTGGGTTTCTTCACGCGCATCCCGGCGGCCGCCCAGCTGCCCTGGTCGCCCGAGCGGCTGAACAACTCGGCGCGCTATTTCCCACTCGTCGGCTGGGTCGTCGGCGGCGCCGGCGCGGCGCTGTTGTGGCTGCTGCTGCACTGGCTGCCGGCCGGCGTGGCGGTGCTGCTGTCGATGGCGGCGACGATCCGGCTCACCGGCGCCTTCCACGAGGACGGCTTCGCCGACGCCTGCGACGGCCTCGGCGGCGGCTGGCAGCGGGCCCAGGTGCTGGAGATCATGAAGGACTCGCGCCTCGGCAGCTACGGCGCGATCGGCCTCACGCTGATGCTGCTGGCCAAGGCGGCGGCGCTGACCGAGCTGGCAGGACAGGCACCGGCGCACGCGATGCTGGCGCTGCTGGTCGCCCATCCGCTGTCGCGGCTGGCCTCGACGGCGCTGATCCACCGGCTCGAATACGTGCGCGAAGACCTGACGGCGAAGAGCAAGCCGCTGGCGCGCGCGCTGCGCACGCCGGAGCTGCTGATCGCCGCCGCCGGCGGGCTGCTGCCGCTCGCGCTGCTGCCGCTCCGCCCGGCGCTGGCGGCGCTGCTGCTGGCGGCGCTGGTGACCTGGTGGTTCGCGCGCCTGCTGCTGCGCCGCCTCTGCGGCTACACCGGCGACTGCCTCGGGGCCGCCCAGCAATTGAGCGAACTGGCCTGCTACCTGGCACTGCTGGCGGCATGGACCTCTTCCTGATCCGTCACCCGCGGCCCGACGTGGCGCCCGGGCTGTGCTACGGCCGCAGCGACGTCGGGCTGGCCGCACCGCCCGAGGCCGACGCGCGCCGGCTGGCGGCGCTGCTGCCGGCCGGCTGCGCGATCCACAGCAGCCCGCTGCAGCGTGCGCTGCGGCTGGCCGAGGCCCTCGGCCCGGCGCGCGTCGATGGGCGGCTGGCCGAGATCGATTTCGGCGCATGGGAGATGCAGCCCTACGACGGCCTGCGCGCGGAACTCGACGCCTGGGCCGCCGACCCGCTCGGTTTCCGCCCGCCCGGCGGCGAGAGCGCGGCCGAGATGGCGCAGCGCGCCCAGGCGGCATGCGAGGAGATCCTGCGCCAGGCCGACGGCCCGGTCGCCATCGTCGCCCACGGCGGCCCGCTGCGTGCAATCGCCGGCCGCTTGCTGGAGCTGCCGCAGCGCCGCTGGCTGGCGCTCGATTTCGACTTCGCGAGGCTGGCCGAGCTGCGCATCGAATCCTGGGGCAGCGTGCTGCGCGGCTTCAACCGTTGATTCGACGCAACAGATGACGACGACAATCCGGCCGTCGCCCGGCAGATCCCGTCTTTGAACGGTAAGCTCCTGTATACTCCGGGATTTCGGGCGGGATGGACCTGCCATCCATCTTTCGCCGTGCCCAAGAACATCGACACCAACAGCCGCCGCTTCCTCGCCTGGCTCGACATGCACTTGGTCGATCACGGCTGCATCCGGGCGGTGTACAACAACCTCTACGATCTGGGCGGCGGCATGTTCCGCTCCAGCCAGCCCAGTCCGCGCCAGATCCGCCGCTACCGGCGCCGCTACGGCCTGCAGAGCATCATCAACCTGCGCGGCGTGCATGACTACGGTTCCTTCCTGTTCGAGGACGAGGTCTGCGCCGAACTCGGCATCGCGCTCCACAACGTCAAGCTCTATTCGCGCACGCCGCCGTCGGTGGAGGAAGTGCATGCGATGGACACGCTGTTCCGCAGCATCGAATACCCGGCGCTGATGCACTGCAAGTCCGGCGCCGACCGGGCCGGCCTGGGCGCCGCGCTGTACCGCATCCTGCACCTGGGACACCCGGTGGCCGAGGCGATGCGCGAGCTGGACTGGCGCTACGGGCACTTCAAGCAGGCCAAGACCGGAGTACTGGATTTCTTCTTCACCCAGTACCTGGTGGACAACGCCCGCCAGCCGATCCCGTTTCTCGAATGGGTTGACACGGTCTATGACGAGAAGGCATTGAAGTCACAGTTTCACGAGGAAGGCTGGGCCAGTCTGGTGGTGGACAAGGTACTGCACCGGGAATGAAGACTTCTCTGGCGCTCTACAGGCGGCTGCTGGGGTCGATTCGACCGTACCGACGGATCGTACTGCTGTCGGTGCTGGCGATGATCGTCGCCGCGGCGCTGGAGCCGGTGCTGCCGGCGCTGCTGAAGCCGCTGGTGGACGAGAGCCTGATCAACAAGAACGAAACCGCCCAGTGGCAGATTCCGCTGTTCCTGCTGCTGGCCTTCCTGGCCAAGGGCCTGGCCGAATACGGCGCCAGCGTCTCCAGCCAGTGGATCGCCCACAAGGCCATCACCGACCTGCGCCAGCAGGTCTTCCGCCATCAGATGCACCTGCCGCTGTCGACCCATCTGGCCGAGGCCGGCGGCCGCATGCTGTCGCGCATCCTGTACGACATCCCGCAGGTCGGCTCGGCGCTGTCGAACGCCTGGATCATCGTCATCCGCGACACCATGGTGATCATCGGGCTGACCGGCTACCTGATCTACACGGCCTGGGAACTGACGCTGATGATCGTCGCCATCGCGCCGCTGGTGGCCTGGCTGATCCGCGTCGCCAGCCGCAAGCTGCGCGGCTCGAACCGGCAGATGCAGGAGACCACCGGCGAGCTGACCGGTGCGGTGGAGGAGTCGCTGGCCGGCATCCGCGAGATCAAGCTGTTCGGCACCCACGATCACGAGGACCGGCACTTCGCCGCCATCGCCGAGCGGCTGCGGCGCCAGACGATGCGGGCGGTGCGGGTCTCGGCGGCCAATGTGCCGATGGTCCAGGTGCTGGCCGCGGCGGCCGTGTCGGCAGTGATCTGGACCGCCACCGCGCTGTCCGCCCAGGACAGGCTGACGCCGGGCGAGTTCGTCGCCTTCGTCACCGCGATGTCGATGCTGTTCGAGCCGATCCGGCGGCTGACCAACATCAACGCCGTGATCCAGCGCGGGCTGGCCGGTGCGCAGAGCATCTTCGAGCTGCTCGACAACGCGCCGGAGCCCGACACCGAGGGCGACCAGCGGCCGCCGGCGCGCGGTGCGATCCGCTTCGAGCGGGTGTGCTTCCGCTATCCGGGGCAGGGCGACTGGGCCATCGAGGATCTCAGCCTGGACATCCAGCCGGGCCGCACGGTGGCCCTGGTCGGCGCCTCGGGCAGCGGCAAGACCACGCTGGTCAACCTGATTGCCCGCTTCTTCGAACCCGAGCGCGGCCGCATCCTGCTCGACGAGGCCACGCTGTGCTCGCTGCCGCTCGGCTGGCTGCGCGGCCAGCTCGGCTGGGTCGGCCAGCAGGTCGTGCTGTTCGACGACACGATCGCCGCCAACATCGCCTACGGCCAGCCCGAGGTGCCGCGCGAAGCCATCGTCCGCGCCGCCCGGGCGGCCCATGCCTGGGAGTTCATCGAGCAGTTGCCGGACGGCCTCGACACCCGCGTCGGCAGCAACGGCAGCCAGCTCTCCGGCGGCCAGCGCCAGCGCGTCGCGATCGCCCGCGCCTTCCTGAAGGACGCGCCGTTGCTGCTGCTGGACGATGCCACCTCGGCGCTCGACAACGACGCGGAGCGGGCGGTCAAGGACGCGCTGGCGCAGCTGCGGCGCAACCGCACGGTGCTGGTCGTGGCGCACCGGCTGTCCACGATCCGCGATGCCGACGAGATCGTCGTGATGGAGCGCGGCCGCATCGTCGAGCAGGGCCGCCACGAGGCGCTGCTGGCCGCCGGCGGCGCCTACGCGCGGCTGCTCAGGAGCGGCGAGGAAGTGCTCGCCGACGTGCTGCCGGCCGGTGCCGAAGTGGGCGCGGAGGGCGCATGAGCCGGGTCGCGCTGTACTTCGTCGCCTCGCCGCTGCAATACTTGGCCGCGCGGCGCATCGCCGAGGCCCACGAGGCCGGCGCGCGCCAGGTGCTGGTGTGGTACAAGCGCGGCGTCTCGCCGGTGGTGCAGGCGCGGGACTGGGATGCCGCCGGCTACATGTCGTGGCCGCGCTGGGAACCGCTGCCGGGGCCGTTCGGCCGCCACCGCCGGCTGCGCGCCAACATCCGCCAGGTGGCCGAGCTGGTCGGCCGCTGCGAGACCTTGCACATCCACAGCGCGGTGTTCGACACCGAGGCCATCAACTACTTCCTGCGCGCACTGCCGAGAGCCTGCGGCGCGACGACGATGCGCGCGCGTATCCTGCCGGACGGCATCATCAGCGTGCGCCGCTACCCGCTCAGCGGCGCCAAGCGGATGGCGCAGTACGCGCGCAAACTGCGCCGCCTGGCCGCGCCGGAACTCGACTACTGGTGTTTCGGCGGCGACCGGATCGGCTCCGACGCGCCGTTCTGCGACCGCATCTACGTGCTGCCCGGCCTGCCCCACGAATACCCGGCGGAAAAAGTCGTGCGGCTGCCGGCGCTGGTGGACCGCAGCGAGCTGGCGGAGGGCAGCGGCGGGCAGCGGCGGGCGCTGATCATCGGCCAGCCGCTGGCCGGCAGCGGCCTGTTGAGCGGGGCCGACCGGGACGCGGTGTCGGCCGAGATGCGCGACTGGCTGGCGCGGCACGACATCGACCAGGTGGACTACAAGGGGCACCCGAAGGACCCGCTGCGCGAACTGTCGGACGAAGGCGACCGGATGCTCGAACTGGAAGAACCGCTGGAGGTCTGGATGAGCCATACGCCGTACGCGGCGGTGCTCGGCGTGCGCTCCTCGGCGCTGCTGTTCGCGCGCCAGCTGTACGGCAGCGAGACGCCGGTGCTGGCCTTCGGCTGGGACCGCATCCGCTTCAAGTCGGAAGCCGAGCGGCGCGACATGGAACGCACCTTCACGCAGTGCGGGGTCGAGCTGACGTGAAGGCCTCGACCTGGGCACGCCCGCAGCCGTTCCCGCCGCTCGCGCTGCGGCAGGCGCTGCCGTCGCTGGCAGCCTGCCTGGCGCTGGCGCTGCTGCTGGTGCTGCCGGCGCTGAGCGGCGCGCTGCTGGCGCTGCTGGCGCTGTCGGGCATCGCGGCGGCGCTGCGCGGTGCCCCGGTGACGGCCGAGGAGCGGCACTGGGCCTGGCTGTGCCTGCTGATCCCGGCCGCCTACCTGCTCAACATGGCGCTGACCGGCTGGGCCATGCACCTGCTCGACCGGCCGATGCACCTGGCCTACGGCGTGCTGCTGGCCCTGCTGCTGTCGCGCAGCGGCCTCGACGCGCGCCAGTTCGCGACGGCCGCGGTGGTGGCGGCGCTGGCGGCCGGCGCGGTCGCGATCTACGAGCGGGAGTGGCTCGACCAGGCGCGGGTATTCGGCCTCGGCGGCCGCTGGAACGCGGTGCCGTTCGGCAACTTCTCGCTGCTCGCCGGCAGCATCGCGCTGGCCGCCTCGCTCGCCATGCGCGAGCTGTCGCGACATCCCGCACGCTGGCTCGCCGCCGGCCTGCTGGCCTTCGCCGCCGGCCTCTACGCCTCCATGTCCTCGGGCGCCCGCGGCGGCTGGCTGGCACTGCCGGTGCTGACCGTGCTCGCCACCTACGCCGGCGCACGGCTGCAGCGGCGGCACCGGCTGGCCATCGTCGCGGCGCTGCTGCTGGCGGCGGTCGGCGCCTTCTCCGCCTCCACGTCGGTGCGCGAACGGCTCGACAGCGCGGTCAGCAACGTCTCGGCCTTCCTCGCCGCGCCCGACCAGCTGACCCGCATGGACAACGCCAGCGGCATCCGGCTGGCGATGTGGCGCTGGGGCATTGCCCGCTTTGTCGAGCATCCGCTGCGCGGCATCGGCTACGCCGACTATCCGGCGCGCCGCGCCGAGGCGGTGGCCGAGGGCGAGATGCCGGCCCACTTCAACGAACTCGCCAACCTGCACAACGAGCTGATCTCGACGCTGGCCTGCAGCGGTCTGCCGGGCGGCCTGGCGCTGCTGGCGTTCTGGGGGCTGGCGCTGCGCTTCTTCGTGCGCCGGCTGCGCGGCAGCAGCGATCCGGTCGAGCGCTGTTTCGCCACGGCCGGCCTGCTGGCCCTGGTCGGCACCGCGCTGTTCTCGATGACCGAAGGGCTGTTCGGCACCCGCTCCGGCACCTACGGCCTGGCGCTGATGCTGGCGCTGCCGGCCGGCGGCCTGTTCCACCTGGCCCGGCAGCGCAAACAGCGGAGCGGCGAATGAAGGCTCCGGCGCAGGCACCACGCACGGTCGTCGTCCATCACCGCAGCGGCATCGGCGATCTGGTCTGGCACGTCCCGTACTTCCGGGCCGTGGCGGCCACCAGCCGCGACGGCAAGGTGTCGGTGATCGCCCGCCCATCGTGTTGCGCCAGCGACATCCTGAGCGCCGAGCCGAGCATCGAGGCGATCATCGAATACGATCGCCGCCCGCGCCCGAGCGAACACCGGCGCGGCCGCCACGACGGCTGGCGCGCGCAGCTCGAATTCGTGTCGGAGCTGCGCGGCCACGGCTTCGAACGGGCGGTGATCTTTTCCGGCCGCATGCGCTACGGCGTGCTGGCCTGGCTGGCCGGCATCCGGCAGCGGGCCGGTTTCGGCTTCACCGCCGGCGAGCGCGTCTTCCTCAATCGGCCGCCCTTCATCCAGCCGCATCGTGGGCCCGGCAGCTGGGTCTACCCCGAGGCCACCGCCTTCGCGATCGCGCAGGGCTTCGTGCACGAGCCCCAGTTGCCGCGCCTGCATGTGCCCGCCGCGCTGGCGGACGAGCAAACCGCCGCACTGGACAAGCTGCCGCGCCCGCTCTACGCGCTGGCGATCGGCGCCTCCGAGGCGCGCAAGCGCTGGCCGCTGGCCCACTTCGCCGAACTCGCCCGCGGCCTGGCGGAGCGCGGCTGCGGCGTCGTGCTGCTGGGCGGGCCGGCCGAGGCCGACGACGCCGAAGCGATCCACCGCGCGGTGCCGGGCACGCTGCGCGGCGCGGTGCGTGCCGCAACGCCGCGCTCGGTGCTGCAGAGCGCGGCGATCCTGTCGGTGTGCGACTTCTGCGTCGGCAACGACACCGGCATCCTGAACGTCAGCGCGGCCGTCGAGTGCGCCTGCCTCGGCCTGTTCGGCGCGACCCGGCCGCTGACCCACGATCCGCAGCTGCACGCCATCGAGGGCGAGGGCATGGAGGCCATCGAGGCCCATCACGTGCTGGCGCGGCTGGCGCTGCTGGCGGCGCCGGGCTTCGTCGACCGGTCCGGCGCCCCGGGCTTGCCGGATTGCCCTTAGGGGCCCCGCATGCGGATACTCCAGATCCTGCACAACCACAAGGCCGGCGGCGCCGAGAACCATCTCGCGGCCCTGTGCGCCGGTCTGCGCGCACGCGGCCACGAGATCGAGTTCGCCGGCGCCGGCAAGTCGCGGGTGGCCGAAATGATGACGGCCGAGGGCTTCCCGCTGCACGACCTGGACTTCCGCGGCCACTACGACGTCCGCTCGCTGATGAAGCTGATCGGCGTGACCCGGCGCGGGCGCTTCGACCTGATCCACACCCACCTGGTACGCGCCGCCCGCTACGGCCGGCTGGCCGCGGCGGCCTGCCGCACGCCGGTCACCTGCACCGTGCACGACCTCATGACCTGGCGCCACTATCCGCGCGACAAGCGGATCATCGCGGTGTCGGAAGCGGTCCGCCAGCATCTGCTGGCGCGCGGCTTCGACGCCTCGCTGATCCGGGTCATCCACCCGGGCGCGCGCGATTGCGGGCTGGGCGAACACAGCGGCCAGATACGCGAAGTAACCCGCGCCGCGCTCGGCCTGGACGCGCACACCGTGGCGATCGGCATGATCGGCCGGGTGGCCGAGGTCAAGGCGCACGACGTGGCGATCGCCGCCGCCGCGCTGCTGGCCGAACGCGCGCGCGGCCCGTTCCGGCTGTTCTTCGTCGGCCCACTGACCGGCTGGGGGCGCGAGCAGCAGTTGTGCTGCACGCGACCGGAGGTGGAATGGCTGGGCGCCCGCAAGGACATCCCGCAACTGCTGGCGGCGATGGACATCTGCATCCAGCCGTCGCGCAGCGAGGGCATGCCGCTGGCGCTGATGGAAGCCGCCTCGGCCGCCAAGCCGGTCGTCGCCTCGCGCGTCGGCGGCGTGCCCGAGATCATCGACGACCAGGTCAGCGGCCTGCTGGTGCCGCCCGAATCGCCCGCCGCGCTGGCCGAAGCGCTGGCGCGGCTGATCGAGCGGCCGGCCGACGCGCAGACGCTCGGCCGGCGGCTGCTGCAGCGCTTCGCCGACGAGTTCTCGCTGCCGGTGATGGTGGACCGGGTGGAGGCCCACTATCGCGAGCTGCTGGGGCAGCCGACATGAAGCGCGTGCTGGTGGTGCGCGCCTCGGCGATCGGCGATGTGGTTTTCGCCTCGCCGTTCGCGGCGGCCTTGAAGCGCAGCCACCCGGACGCCCACCTGGCCTGGCTGGTGGAACCCGGCATCCACGAGCTGCTGGAGGCCGATCCGGCCATCGACGAGCTGATCCTGTGGCCGAAGGCCGAGTGGCGCGAGTTGTGGCGCACTCGCCGCTACCTGCGGCTGGCGGGCCGGATCCGGCGCTTCGCCGCCGAGCTGCGGCAGCGCCGCTTCGACACCGCGATCGACCTGCAGAGCCTGCTCAAGAGCGGCCTGCTGGCCTGGCTCACGCGCGCGCCACGGCGCATCGGTCTCGGTTCCCGCGAGGGCAGCCAGTGGCTGATGACCGAGGTGGTGCCGAAAGGCGGCGAGGAAAGTCGTATCAGCTCCGAATACCTGTATCTCGCAGAACGGCTCGGATTCGACTGCGGCGACTTCCTGCCCCGCTTGCAGCTGGCCGACGGGATGCTGGCGCGCAGTCGCGCGCTGCTCGCCGAGCGCGGCCTGGAGGCCGGCACCTACGCGGCGCTGGCGCCGTTCACGACGCGGCCGCAGAAACATTGGTTCGAGGATGCCTGGCAGGCGCTGCTGCCGCTGCTGCGCGACGAGCTCGGCCTGACGCCGCTGATCCTGGGCGGCCCGGGCGACCGGGAGGCGGCGCGGCGGCTGGCGGCGGCGGCCCCCGGCGCGATCTCGCTGGCCGGCGAGACGCGCCTGCCGGAGGCCGCCGCGCTGGTGCGCGATGCCGGCCTGCTGGTCGGCGTGGACACCGGCCTGACCCACATGGGCATCGCGTTCTCGACGCCGACCGTGGCGCTGTTCGGCTCGACGCGGCCCTACCTGGAGACCGGCCGCCGCAACGCCCGGGTGATCTGGCTCGGCCTGGCCTGCTCGCCCTGCCGGCGGCGGCCGAGCTGCGACGGGGCCTTCACCTGCCTGCGCGAGATCCATCCGCAGCGGGTGCTGCTGGAGGCCCGCAAGGCGCTCGAGGCATGAAGGTCCTGCACGTCGAATCCGGCCGCTTCCTGTACGGCGGCGCCCGCCAGGTGCTGTACATCTTGCAGGGCCTGCGCGAGCGCGGCGTCGACAACCTGCTCGCCTGCCCGCCCGGCAGCGATGTCGGGCGCGCCGCACGCGCGTTCGCGCGGGTGGTGGAAGTGCCGATGAGGGGCGACGCCGATCTCGGCCTGACGGGCCGGCTGCGCGCCGTGATGCGCGGCGAATCGCCCGACCTGGTGCATCTGCACAGCCGCCGCGGCGCCGACCTGTTCGGCGGCCTCGCGGCACGGCGAAGCGGCCTGCCCTGCGTGTTGTCGCGCCGCGTCGACAACCCGGAGCCGCGCTGGCTGGTGGCGCTGAAGTACCGGCTCTACGACCACGTCATCACGATCTCGGAGGGCATCCGGCAGGTGCTGCTGGCCGAAGGGCTGGCACCGGACAAGGTGAGCTGCGTGCGCAGTACGATCGATCCCGCCCCCTACCTGGGCGACTACGACAAGGCGGCCTTCCGGCACGCGCTGGGTCTGCCGCGGCAGGCGCCGCTGGCGGCCATCGTCGCCCAGTTGATCGAGCGCAAGGGCCACCGTCACCTGCTGGCGGCGCTGCCGCGGGTGCTCGAACGACAACCCGGGCTGGTCGTGCTGGTCTATGGACGCGGCCCGCTGGAGGACGAACTGCGCACGGCGATCGAGCGCCAGGGCCTGGCCGGACGGGTGAAACTGATGGGCTTCATCGACGACCTGCCGGCCCAGCTCGGCTGCGTCGACCTGCTGGTGCACCCGGCCGACATGGAGGGCCTCGGGGTGTCGCTGCTGCAGGCCTCGGCGGCGCGCGTGCCGATCATCGCCAGCCGGGCCGGCGGCATGCCGGAGGCGGTGCGCGACGGCGAGAACGGCCTGCTGATCGAACCGGGCGACGTGGACGGGCTGGCGGCGGCGATGATCCGGCTGCTCGACGACGCGGCGCTGCGCAACCGCATGGGCGAGGCCGGGCGCGCGCTGGTGTTGCGCGAATTCTCGGTGGACGCGATGTGCGAAGGCAATCTGGCGGTGTACAGGAAGGTGTTGGCATGAAGTCGCTGCACGTCCTCGGCAGCAAGCACATGGGCGGCGCCGAGCGCTGGTTCGCGCGCTTCCTGCCGGCCATGCTGCGCCAGGGCGAGGAAGTCGAGGCGGTGGTGCGGCGCGGCTCGGAGATCGCGCGCCATCATCTGGCCGGCGTGCCGAGCAGCGAACTGGGCTTTCGCAGCGTGTGGGACCCGCTGTCCCGCTTCGAGCTGTCGCGGCTGATCGCCGCCAGCGACGCGCCGATCGTGCAGACCTACATGGGGCGGGCCACCCGACTGACCCATCTGCGCCGCGGCGGGGGCAAGGTGCACGTGTCGCGGCTGGGCGGCTACTACAAGCTCGACCCCTTCGTCCATGCCCATGCCTGGATCGGCAACACGCGCGGCCTGTGCGACTGGATGATCCGCGGCGGCCTGCCGGCCGAGCGGGTCCATCACATCACCAACTTCGCCGATCCGGCGCGCCAGGTGGCCGAGACCGAACTCGAAGCCCTGCAGCGTCAGATCGGCCTGGAGCCCGGCGACTGGCTGATGGTCACGGCCGGCCGCCTGCTCGACGTCAAGGGGCAGCGCTTCCTGGTGGACGCGATGTCGCGCCTGCCGGCCGAGCTCGACGGCCGGCGGCTGCGGCTGGCGATCCTCGGCGACGGCGATCTGCGCGAAGCGCTGGCCGAGCAGGCGCGCCAGGCCGGCCTCGCCGAGCGGGTGCTTCTGGCCGGCTGGCAGCACGACCCGGCACCGTGGTTCCGCCTGGCCGACATGGTGGTGTTCCCGAGCCGCGACCCGGAAACCCTCGGCAACGTGATCCTGGAGGCCTGGGCCTACGGCCGGCCGCTGGTGTGCACCGCCTTCCGCGGTGCGCGCGAGATCACCCGCCATGGCGAGGACGCCTGGGTCGTACCCTGCGACGACGGCGCCGCACTGGCCGACGGCATCCGCCGCGTGATCGGCGACGCGGACCTGCGCGAGCGCTTCATCGCCGGCGGCCTGGCGCGCATCGAGCAGGACTTCAGCGAACGGGCGGTGATCTCCCAGTATCGTGCGCTGTACGCCGAATTGCTGGACAATCGTTGAATGGACAGAGCCGGCATCAACATCCTGATGTACCACCAGGTGGGGCGCTTCGAGCCGATGAAGGCGCACCGCTCGACCTATTGCGACCATCGCCGCTTCGCGGCCCAGATGCGCTACCTGAAGCGCTTCGGCTACAGCGTGCTGTCACTGCCGGCGGCGCTCGCCTGCCTGCGCGGCGAGCGGGCCATCCCGCCGCGCGCGGTGGTGCTGACCTTCGACGACGGCTACGAGAACTTCTACGAATATGCCTGGCCGGTGCTGCAGGCGCACGGCTTTCCGGCCATCGTCTATCTGATCGCCGGCATGCTCGGCCAGCCGTCGCGCTGGTTTGCCGCCGACGGTCGCGACACGCCGCCGCTGATGAGTGCCGCGCGCGTTCGGCAGTTGCGCGGCGAGGGGGTCGATTTCGGCGCCCATTCGGTCAGCCACGTGCGGCTGGCCCAGCAGCAGGACACCGACCGGATCCGGCACGAGGTGGCGAGTTCGAAGGCCATGCTCGAGGACGTGCTCGGCGAGGCCGTGCCGCATTTCTGCTACCCCTACGGCAGCCACGACCGGCGCGTCGTCGATGCGGTGGCGGACGCCGGTTTCGACTCCGCCACCACCTGCGTGCGCTCGCCGGCCAGCGCAGCCGACGACCCGTTGACGCTGCCGCGCAAGGCGGTTTCGTTCGGCGACAACCTGATCGGTTACTTCTGGCGCCTGCACGTCAAGAACACCTCGAAGGTGCCGGTGATCCGGCGCCAGGGCATGAGCTTCGCCGAGCGCGCCGACGCTCGCCCCGGCCTGCCGCTGGCCGACGGCTCAGCCCGCTAGCACCAGCAGCCAGACCAGCGCGGCGGCGAGGATCGCCAGCAGCACCGCGGCGCTGCCGATGTCCTTGGCACGCTTCGACAGCGGATGCAGTTCGTCCGAGACGCGATCGACCACCGCCTCGACCGCCGAATTGAGCAGTTCCGCCACCAGCACCGCCAGCAGGCTGCCGAGCAGCAGCGCCCGCTCGACGCCGTTTTCGCCGAGCCACAGGGCGAGCGGCGCCAGCAGCGCGACGCACCACAGCTCCTGGCGGAAAGCCGCTTCGCCGCGGTAGGCCGCGGCGAAGCCGGCCCGCGAGTAGCCGAAGGCGCGCCAGATCCTGGCCAGCCCGTCGTTGCGCTTGTGCCGCTCGGCCGTCTGCCGCTCCATGCCCGCTTCCCGTCGCAGAAAGAGCGCAGCGTACCGCCCGGCAGGCCGTTCCGCCAATCGCCGGCCGGCCCCTGCAGAACGGGTGATCTGCCTCAACTTTCGCGCCACGCCTCCGTTATCTGAGCGACCAGAACAATTGCGGGATTCGGAGGAAGCGCGCTTCCGTGCCCACCCGCACCCCGACATGAGCGAAGCCGCACAGGCGGGCCCGCCCGTGGCCGACGGCGCGAGCCCCCCCGCGCCGCCAACACATTGCGATCTGCCGCCCGCGGAGATGCCGGCGAGAGTCGGTTGCCGACAGCTGTGGCACGCGCTGCGCGCGCTGGTCCAGCTCGACGGCGGCTGGCTTTGGGTGCAGGACGCGGCGTTCCGCTTCACCGACATCACTCTCGGCGGTCCGGCACAGCACCATCCGATCGCCGAAATCGCGGCCGGGCGCCGACGCTGGGATCTGCCGCTCGAAGAGGTGTCGCCGGAGGCACTGGCCGAGCACAAGGCTGCTTGCGAGCGACACGAGCCGTTCTCAAGCTTCGAGTACCGCATCCGCGGCGCGGATGGCAGGCGGATGTGGTTCTCGGTCAGCGGCATGCCCTACTACGACGACGACGGCCGCTTTCTCGGCTACATCGGCATCGGACGCGACGTCTCGGCGCAGCACGCGCTGCAGGACGAGATCTGGCACTGGGAGCAGCGCCTGTCGGGCTTCGCCGAATGCTCGCCGAGTTGGTCCTGGGAACAGGACGCCCGCTTCCGCTATACGCGTTTCTGGGGCCAGTCGATCGACAAGACCCACATCTCGGTCGACCGCTCGATCGGCAGGGCGCCCTGGGAATTGGACCTGTCGGGCGTCAGCACGGAACAGATGGCAGCCCACCGGGCGACCCTCGAGCGGCATGCCGCATTCCACGACTTTCGCTACATGTTGCGCACCAGTGACGGCGACGAGGAATGGTTCTCGATCAGCGGCCGCCCGATCTTCGACCGCAGCGGCACGTTCTGCGGTTATCGGGGCGCGGGCACCTGCATCACCGCCGAACGCGGCATGCGGGACAGCCTGTCGCGCTACCGGGAAGTGATCGCAGCAGTAAACGAAATGACCGGTGGCTTGACCGAAACCCAGCCGCTGGAGGAGGTGTTGCGGGCCATCGTCGAACGCGCCCAGGCCCTGGCGCGGACCGCCAGTGGCTTCGTCTACCTGGTCGAAGAGGACGGCAAGAGCATGGAACTG
Source organism: Rhodocyclaceae bacterium (assembly GCA_050305135.1). Lineage (GTDB taxonomy): Bacteria > Pseudomonadota > Gammaproteobacteria > Burkholderiales > Rhodocyclaceae > Cognatazoarcus. Next base: position 64,988 of record JBNLET010000109.1, read on the forward strand.
GTGCTGGCGCTGGGCAGCATCACGAACTACCTGGGCGTGCAGCTGCGGGCGGGCGAAGGGCTCAGCGGCATCGTCTGGCAGACCGGTGAAGCACTGGTCGTCAACGACTACGACCGCTGGCCGTGGCGTTCGCGCAAGTTCCAGCGTTCGGGCATCGTCTCGATCGCCGGGGTACCGCTGAAGGTCGCCGGCCATGTCCTGGGCGTGCTCGGTGTGGTCCATGACGAAGCGGGCCGCCGTTTCCCGGACAGCGTCGTCACCAGCCTGAGGGCGTTCGCGCCGCTGGCCTCGCTGGCCCTGCAGCACACCCGCCAGGGCAAGGCGCTGGCCTCGGCTCGCCGGCGCGCCAGCGACGACGACACGGAGCAGCAGTGAAGGCCGCGCAGCGCAGCGGTGCCGGAGCAGGCACCGAACACCTCGAGGCGCTGCTGCTCGAGCACGAGTTCATCCTGGCGCATGCCTTCGTCGGCATCGGCCTGACCCGAAATTGCATCGTGAAGCGCGTGAACCAGCGCTTTGCGGAGATCTTCGGTTGGCCTCGGACGGAACTGATCGGGCAGCCGGGCTCGGTGTTCCACCCCTCGCCACAAGACTACGAAGAGCTCGGCCGACAGGCCGGACCGGTGCTGGCCGGCGGCGGCGTGTTCGAGCAGGAGCGGCAAATGGTCCGCCGCGACGGAACGCGCATCCGCTGCCTGCTGCGCGCGAAGGCGCTCGATCCGAACGACCCGGGCGCCGGCACGCTGTGGCTGGTCGACGACGTCGGCAGCGAGAGAACCCGCCAGTGGCAGCTGCGCTCGCTGATCGACAACGCTCCGGTCGGCATCCTGCAGTTGCGTGCCGACCGGGTCGTGGCCTGCAACCGGGCGTTCGCCCGTCTCTGCGCCGGCGCCGACCCCGACAGCTTGTGCGGCGCCCATGCGGCTGACTTCTTCGCCTCGCCGGCGGACTTCGGCGGGCTCGCCGAGCGGGCGGATCCGCCGCTGTCGGCCGGCAGACCGTACAACGGCGAGGTCCGCCTGCGACGAGCCGACGGCCGCCCGTTCTGGTGCCACGTCGTCGGCTATCTGCTCGATGCGCAGGAACCGGCGCGCGGAACATGCTGGCTGGTGCAGGACATCCACGACCGCAAGGTGGCGGAGCAGGCGTTGCGGCACGCCGTACAGACCCAGCAGGCGATTTTCGAGAATGCCGGCGTCGGCATCTCGCTGCAGCGGGAGCGTCGCATCATGCGCTGCAACCGCACGCTGGGAGAGCTGTTCGGCTATCGGCCGGAGGAGCTCACCGGCGCCTCGACGCGCATGCTGTTCGCCAGCGAGCAGGACTGGATCCGCGCCGGCGAGCAGGTCTATCGCGACGGCTCGGACAGCTTCGACGGCGTATTCAGCTACGTGCGCAGCGACGGCCAGCCGATCGACTGCGACGTCACCGGACGCAGGCTCGAGATCGACGGCGGCGCCCAGTGGCTGTGGATCTACCGCGACGTCACCCGCGAACGGGAACTGCAGACCCATCTGCTGGCCGCCAAGAGCAATCTCGAAGCCCGCGTCAACGAGCGCACGGCCGAACTGGCGGAAACCAACACCGCGCTGCGCGACCAGTTGAATTTCGTCGAACAGCTGATCGACGCGCTGCCGCTGCCGGTCTATTTCAAGTCGGCGGACGGGCGCTACCTCGGCTGCAACAATGCCTTCATCGGCTACGTCGGGATCGCGCGCGAGGAACTGATCGGCAGGACCGCCTACGACATCATGCCGGCCGAACTGGCCGAGGCCCAGAGCGCATACGACAGGCTGCTGTTCGAGAATCCGGGGCAGCAGAATTACGATGCCGTGGTGCGCTACGTGGACGGCAGCCGGCGCGAGGTGGCCTTCTCCCGCGCCACCTTCCATCATCTCGACGGTTCGCTGGCCGGCCTGGTCGGCTCGATGGTGGACATCACCGAGCGCAAGCGGGCGGAACAGGCGCTACGCGAACAGAGCGAACGGCTGCGCCTGTATTTCGACCTGCCGATGATCGGCATGGCGCGGCTCGGGCTGCAGGACGGCTGGCTGGAGATCAACGACAAGCTGTGCCAGATCGTCGGCTACGAGCACGACGCGCTGGCCGGCATGGCCTGGATGGACCTGGTCCATCCGGACGACATGGCCGCCGAAATCGCGCGCTTCTCGGCCGCATTGCGCGGCGACAGCGACGGCTACGCGTGCGACATCCGGCTGCTGCGCTACGACGGCAGCAGCATCCACTGCCACGTGATCCTGCGCTGCGTGCGCGATGCCGGCGGGGCGCTCGAATACTTCGTCGTGATGGTGCAGGACATCTCCGAGCGCAAGCGCCTGGAGGACGATCTGCGGCTCTCCGCGACGGTCTTCGAACACGCTGCCGAGGGCGTCATGATCGTCGATGCGGCGACCGAAATCGTGGCGGTGAACCGCACCTTCAGCGAGATCACCGGCTACGCCGCCGACGAGGTGCGCGGCCGCAACCCGCGCTTCCTGCAATCCGGCAAGACGTCTGCAGACACCTACCGCCGGATGTGGCAGTCGGTGGCGGACCAGGGCTTCTGGCGCGGCGAGATCTGGAACCGGCGCAAGGACGGCACGCTGTTCGCGGAACTGTTGACGATCAGCGCGGTGCGCGACGACGACGACAACCTGACCCACTACGTGGGCCTGATCTCCGACATCACGACGATCAAGCGCTCGCAGGAGAGCCTCGACTACCAGGCCCACCACGACCCGCTCACCGACCTGCCGAACCGGCTCTTGTTCGAGGACCGGCTGGACCACGCGCTGCAGCGGGTGCGGCGCGACGATCGGCAACTGGCGGTGCTGTTCGTGGACCTGGACCGCTTCAAGATCATCAACGACACGCTCGGCCACCCGGTCGGCGACGACGTCCTGTGTGCGGTCGGCAAGCGGCTGCAGACGTCCTTGCGCGAGTGCGACACGGTGGCCCGGCTGGGCGGCGACGAATTCATCCTGTTGCTCGAATCGGTGGCCAGCGAGGACGACGCGGCGGTCGTGGCCGGCAAGCTGCTCGACGACTTCCGCGACCCGGTGTTCGCCGCCGGCCAGGAATTCGTCGTCTCGGCCAGCATCGGCATCAGCCTCTATCCACGCGACGGTGTCGACGTCGCGACGCTGGTGCGCAACGCGGACGCGGCCATGTACCGGGCCAAGGAACAGGGACGCAACAGCTTCGAGTTCTACCATGCCGAGCTGACCTCGACCGCGCGCAAGCGCTTCCGGCTCGAGTCCGAATTGCGCCGCGCGCTGGAGAGGAAGGAGCTGGACCTGCACTACCAGCCACAGCGCACGCTCGACGACGGCCGCATGGCCGGCGCCGAAGTGCTGCTGCGCTGGCGGCACCCGGAGCGCGGACCGGTCTCGCCGGCCGAATTCATCCCGCTGGCCGAAGAGAGCGGCCTGATCGTCGAGATCGGCCAATGGGTGCTGGAAACGGCCTCGGCGCAGCTGGCGCAGTGGATCCGCGCCGGCCTCGCGCCGCCGCCGCTGGCAGTGAACGTTTCCGAAGTGCAGATGCGGCGGGGCAATCTGCTGGCCGTGGTGGCCGACATCATCGAGCGCCACGCGCTGCCGCCCGGCCACCTGGAACTGGAGATCACCGAAGGCTTCATCATGCACCAGTCGGACGAGCGGGTGGCGCAGCTCGCCGGCCTGCGCGAGATGGGCGTCAGTCTGGCGATCGACGATTTCGGCACCGGCTATTCCTCGCTCTCATACCTGAAGCGCTTCCCGATCGACAAGCTGAAGATCGACCAGAGCTTTGTCCGCGGTCTGCCCGGCGACTCCGACGACGCCGCGATCTGCCGCGCGATCATCGCGATGGGGCGCAGCCTCGGCCTGCGCACGGTCGCCGAAGGCGTCGAATCGCCCGCCCAGCAGGAATTCCTGCGTCTGGCCGGCTGCGAGTTCATGCAGGGCTACCTGTATGCCGAGCCGATGCCGGCCGAGGAATTCGAGCGCCGCCTGCTGCGTCCGGCCCGGCCGCCGGCAGGCGCCTGAGCGGCGCGGCGCGCGCGCCACTTTCGCGCCGGCCGCGCGCAGGCTAGCATCGCGCCATGCCGCCCCAACTCGCCGACCTCTCCCACGCCATCCAGCTGGCCGTCGCGCCGGTCTTCCTGCTGACCGGCATCGCGACGCTGATCAACGCCATGAACACCCGCCTCGGCCGCATCGTCGACCGCCGCCGGGTGGTCACCAAACGGGTCGGCGAAGGCCTGGCGGAGTGCGACCACGAAGCAGCGGCCGAGGAACTGGCGCGCCTCAGGCGGCGCGGGCAACTGATCTACGCGGCGATATTCTGCGAAGCACTGAGCGCGCTGCTGGTGTGCCTGGTGGTGGCCGGCGCCTTCGTCGGCACGCTGGTCAAGGTCGAACTGGCGATCACCGTGGCGCTCACCTTCATCGCCGCGATGCTGTCGATGATCTGCGGCCTGGGCATGTTCCTGCGCGAGGTCTTCCTGGCGGTCCGCTTCCATTCCAGCTGGGAGCCCTGATCCCGCCGCCGTGCTCGGGGCGGGACCGCGACCGACCCCGCCCGCGACACTAGTTGCCCATGACCGGCAGGCTGTTGAAGTCGCCCTCGCTGCGGAACGCGTAGCGCGTCGCCGCATCGCTGCGTGCGCGATCGGCGCGCGGCGCCGGCGCGCCGAACCACTGGTCGTGGATGTCGCCTTCGCTGCGGAAAGCGTAGCGCGCACCGCTCTTCGCCGTCGTGGCGACGCTGCCGGCACCGAGCGACACCAGCAGCCGGTTCTCGATATCGCCTTCGGACTCGAATGGATAGCGGACGTGCTCCACCGCCGCGGCGGTCGGCGTGGAAACGGGCGAGGCTTGCACGCGGTCTTCGATGTCGCCCTCCGTATCGAATGCGGCGGCGCTGCCGACGAGTCCTATGGTCAGGCTCAGTACGCTCAGAAGTCGTGTCGTTTTCATTGCTGTTCTCCATGGGTTGTTTCGGGTCACAAGGCGTATTGGCTCGCCTGTGCCCAATAGTCGCCATGGCGAAAGCATCCTTACAGCGGCACCGGCCGAGATCGGCCGCAGGCCGCTGCTGCGGGCGGTCTCAGTGGGCCTCGTCCCAGTTGGCGCCGTCGCCCACCTCGGCCAGCAGCGGCACCTTCAGCTCGGCCACCGCTGCCATCAGCGCGGGCAGCCGTTCCCTGACCGTCGCCAGCTCGGCCTGCGGCACCTCCAGCACCAGTTCGTCATGCACCTGCAGGATCAGCTTGGACTGCAGCCGGTCATCGCGCAGCCAGGCCGAGGTGGCGATCATGGCCTTCTTGATCAGGTCGGCGGCGGTGCCCTGCATCGGCGCATTGATCGCCGCCCGCTCGGCGGCCTGGCGGCGGCCGACGTGGCTGGCGCGGATGTCGGGCAGGTGCAGGCGGCGGCCGAACACGGTCTCGACGTAGCCGCGCTCACGCGCTTCGGCGCGGGTGCGCTCCATGTAGGCGGCCACGCCCGGGTAGCGGGCGAAGTAGCGGTCGATGTAGCTGGCCGCGGCAGCCCGCTCGATGCCCAGGTTGCGCGCCAGGCCGTGGGCGCTCATGCCGTAGATCAGGCCGAAGTTGATCACCTTGGCGTAGCGGCGCTGCTCGGCGCCGACCTCCTGCGGCGCCATGCCGAAGATCTCGGCGGCGGTCGCCCGGTGCACGTCCTCGCCGGCTGCGAAGGCGCGCAGCAAGCCCTCGTCGCCCGACAGGTGGGCCATGATGCGCAACTCGATCTGGGAGTAGTCGGCGCTGACGATGCGGTGGCCCTGCGGCGCGATGAAGGCGGCCCGAATGCGCCGCCCCTCCTCGCTGCGGATCGGGATGTTCTGCAGGTTGGGCTCCGAGCTGGCCAGCCGCCCGGTCACTGCCACCGCCTGCGAGAAGCTGGTGTGCACCCGGCCGGTCTTCGGATTGACCGACTGCGGCAGCTTGTCCGCATAGGTGCTCTTCAACTTCGACAGCATGCGGTACTCGAGCAGCAGCTTCGGCAGCGGATAGTCCTCGGCCAGCTTCTGCAGCACCTCCTCGTCGGTGGACGGCTGGCCCTTGGCCGTCTTCTTGATCACCGGCAGATCCAGCTTGCCGAACAGGATTTCGCCGAGCTGTTTCGGCGAGCCGAGGTTGAACGGCTGGCCGGCCAGCTCGACGGCCTGCCGTTCGAGTTCGTGCAGGCGGCGACCGATCTCCTGCGACTGGCTCGCCAGCTGGAAGTCGTCGATCAGCACGCCGTTGTTCTCCATCTCGAGCAACACCGACAGCACCGGCATCTCGATTTCCCGGTACAGGGCTTCCAGACGGGGTTCGGCCACCAGCTTCGGGTACAGGTGGCGATGCAGGCGCAGCGTAATGTCGGCATCCTCGGCCGCGTATTCGGTGGCCCGCTCGATCGCCACCTCGGCGAAGCCGATCTGCTTCGCGCCCTTGCCACAGACCTCGCTGTACGGAATCGTCTTGACGCCCAGGTGGCGCATCGCCAGCGAATCCATGTCGCGCGTGCGATCGCTCTCCAGCACGTAGGACTGGAGCAGCGTGTCGTGCGCTATGCCGCCCAGCCGAATGCCGTGATTGGCCAGCACGTGCGCGTCGTACTTGAGGTTCTGGCCGACCTTGCGCTGCGCGTCCGATTCCAGCCACGGCCGCAGCCGCGCCAGCACCTCGTCCAGCGACAACTGCGCCGGCGCGTCCGGGTAGGCATGGGCCAGCGGCAGGTAGGCGGCATGGCCCGGCTCGACCGAGAACGACATGCCGACCAGGCTCGCCGCCATCGGGTCGAGGCTGGTGGTCTCGGTATCGAAGGCGGCCAGTTCCGCCGCTTCGAGGCGCGCCAGCCAAGTGCTCAAAGCATCCTCGTCCAGGATCGTCTCGTAGCGCTTGTCGGGCCGGGCTTCATCGACATCCGCGGCGGCGGGATCGTCCGCCGCATCGCCGCCGTCGCCGGCGGCCTTCAGCTCGGTCAGCCAGCTGCGGAACTCCAGCCGGCCGTACATTTCGGCCAGCCGCTCGCGATCGCGCGCGGCCGGCGCCAAGCCCTCCGGCCCGACCGGCAGCTCGAGCGCGGTGTCGACGGTCACCAGCCGGCGACCGAGCGGCAGGAAATCCAGGTGGCGGCGCAGGTTCTCGCCGACCTTGCCGCCGACCTCGTCGGCGTGCGCGATCAGCGTGTCCAGGTCGCCGTACTGGGCAAGCCACTTGAGCGCCGTCTTCGGGCCGCACTTGTCGACGCCCGGCACGTTGTCGACGCTGTCGCCGACCAGCGCCAGGTAGTCGACGATGCGCGTCGGCGGCACGCCGAACTTGGCTTCGACGCCGGCCTCGTCCAGCACCTCGTCGCTCATCGTGTTGACCCAGCGCACTCCCGGGCCGACCAGTTGCGTGAGGTCCTTGTCGCCGGTCGAGATCACCACCTGCCAGCCGTTCTCGGCGGCCTGGCGCGTCAGCGTGCCGATCACGTCGTCGGCCTCGACGCCGTCCACGCACAGCAGCGGCCAGCCCTCGGCGCGGATCGCCTCGTGCAGCGGCTCGATCTGGGCGCGCAGCTCGTCCGGCATCGGCGGCCGGTTGGCCTTGTACTCCGGGTACCACTCGTCGCGGAAGGTCTTGCCCTTGGCGTCGAACACGCAGGCGCGGTATTCCGCCTTGTAGTCGGCCGTCAGCCGCCGTAGCATGGACAACACGCCGCGCACCGCGCCGGTGGGCTCTCCGGCGGAGTTGCGCAGGTCGGGCAGGGCGTGGAAGGCGCGGTAGAGATAGCTCGATCCGTCAACCAGCAACAAGGTGGGCATGGACAGGTCCCGTGGCAGGCACCGAATGCGGCGGCCGTGGTCAGACAATTCGGCAGGCAGCGGGAGAAGGCTCCGCGGCGGCCCCACTTGCGGCCGTCGGCCCGGGCGACGGGCCGGAGCGACCGGCAAAACAACGAGCGAGACATGAGCGCGAAGGAAAAACTCCCCCGCATGACCCCCAACGGCACGCAACCGAGGTACAACGCCCGTGAATCGTGGCGCATCTTCGGGATTATGGCAGAGTTCGTCGAGGCCACCGAAAGGCTCGAGGCGATCCGCCCGGCGGTCTCGATCTTCGGCAGCGCCCGCACGCCGGCCGACCACATGTACTACATCCTGACCGAGAAGATCGCGCGGCTGCTGTCCGATTCCGGCTTCTCGGTCATTTCCGGCGGCGGCCCCGGCATCATGGAGGCCGCCAACAAGGGCGCCTACTTCGGCAAGAGTCCATCGATCGGGCTGAACATCCAGTTGCCGATGGAACAGGGCGCGAACCCCTACCAGGACATCTCGCAGACCTTCCAGCATTTCTTTGCGCGCAAGTTCATGTTCGTCAAGTTCGCCTCGGCCTACGTCGTGATGCCGGGCGGTTTCGGCACGCTGGACGAACTGCTCGAGGCGATGACGCTGGTGCAGACCGGCAAGAGCCGGCGCATCCCGATCATCCTGGTGCACACCCCGTTCTGGAGCGGCCTGCTGAAGTGGTTCCGCGACCGCCTGGTCGGCGAGGGCATGATCGACCCCGAGGACCTGGACCTGGTGCAACTGATCGACGAGCCCGAACAGGTGGTGGAAGCGATCTTCAAGCACTACGAGACGCGCGGCTTCCTGCCGCTGCCGGAAGAGCACGAACTGATGCTGAATCTCTGATCGCCGCCTGCCGGCGGTGGCCGTTTGCTAGAATCGCGCCCTCGAATCCAGGAGTCCACCATGCGCATCGCATTGTTCGCGCTGTTGTCGGGGCTGGCCGTCGCGGCCTGGGCCCAGCAGGAACCGCCGCCGAAGTCGCTGCCGGACGCGCCGCCCCCGCCGCCGATCGTCGAGGGCGAGGAGGTGGAACCCGAGGTCACGATCGTCAAGCGCGGCGCAGACACCGTCGAGGAGTTCCGCATCAACGGCCGCCTCTACATGGTCAAGGTGACGCCGCCCCACGGCACGCCCTACTACCTGGTGGACCGCAATGGCGCGGGCACGCTGGAACGCATCGACACGCTCGAGCCGGGCACCTCGGTACCGATGTGGGTGCTGAAGCGCTGGTGAGTCGCTGAACGCGGCCCGGATCGCACGGGAACAAGATGTCGGTATTCACTCCGGTTGGCCACGAAGCACTGCAGCACTGGCTCGAGAACTACGCAATCGGCCGCCTGGTCGAATTGAAGGGCATCGAGGCGGGCGTCCAGAACAGCAATTTCTTCGTCACGACGACGCTCGGTCGCTACGTGCTGACGCTGTTCGAGACCATGGACCGCTCCGAGCTGCCCTACTACCTGCACCTGATGGCCCACCTGGCACGCCACGGCCTGCCGGTGCCGGCGCCGATCGCCGATCGCGACAACGAGTACCTGGGCACGCTGTCGGAACGGCCGGCGGCCCTCGTCGCACGCCTCAAAGGCCACTCCGAGATGGCGCCCTCGCCGGCCCACTGCGCGCGGGTCGGCTCGATGCTGGCGGCGCTGCACCTGGCCGGCCAAGCCTACGGTCGGCGCCAGGACAATCCCCGCAGTGCCGCCTGGCGGGCCGACACGGCCACCGCGGTAAGGGCCTTCCTGCCGAGCGACGAACAGGAACTGCTGGATGCCGCGATCGCCGCCGAAGCCGAACGCGACGACGAGGCTCTGCCGCAGGGCGCGATCCACGCCGACCTGTTCCGCGACAACGTGCTGTGGGACGGCGACTTCATCGGCGGCGTGATCGATTTCTACTTCGCCGGCCACGACGCGCTGCTGTTCGACGTGGCGGTCACCGCCAACGACTGGTGCAGCCTGCCGGACGGCCGCTTCGATGCGGACCGCATCGAGGCCTTCCTCGGCGCCTACGCGGCGGACCGGCCCTTCACCGCCGAGGAGCGGGCCGCCTGGCCGTCGATGCTGTGCAGCGCGGCGCTGCGCTTCTGGCTGTCGCGCGCGGCCGACTACCATCTGCCGCGGGACGGCGAGATGGTGCAGGTCAAGGATCCGCACGAATACCGCGACCTGCTGCGTCTGCGCCAGACCGAGTCCACCCCGCTGCCGGCCTGACGGCCGGGCCCAATCGACGAAGACCGATACGATGCAAGCGCACAGACTTCCCGCCGGCAGAGGCCTCGCCTGGATCCAGGAGGGCTTCGGACTGTGGAAGCGCAATCCGGCCCTGATGACCTTCCTGAGCTTCGGCTACCTGCTGCTGGTGGCCCTGATCAGCGTCGTGCCGCTGATCGGCCAGCCGGCCGCGACGCTGCTGATGCCGGCGCTGTCGCTCGGCGTGCTGAACGGCGGCCGGATCATCGCGTGCGGCGAGAAGGGCGGGCCGGAGCTGATCTTTTCCGGCTTCCGCAGCAACCTGCCGAGCCTGGTGACGATCGGCGGCATCTACCTGGTGGGCAGCCTGCTGGCGCTGTTCTCGACTGCGCTGGGCGACGGCGGCCTGCTGTTGCAGGTGTTGACCGGCCAGCGCGAAGCCGAGTCCACGCTGGCCGGCCAGCCGGGTTTCCTGCGCGCCGTGCTGATCGGCACGCTGGTGTCCACGCCGGTCATGATGGCCTACTGGTTCGCGCCGATGCTGGCCGCCTGGCATGGTCTGCCGGCGCCCAAGGCGATGGTCTTCAGCCTGGTCGCCTGCTTGCGCAACTGGAAGCCGTTCCTGCTCTACTCGCTCGGCCTGATGGTGATCGCGGCGATCCTGCCGGCGCTCTTGATCGGGCTGCTCGGCAGCGTCTCGCCGACGCTGGCGGCGCTGGTCTCGGTGCCGCTGCCGCTGATCATGGTGCCGCTGGTGTTCGCCACCTTCTACCCGAACGTACGCGACATCTTCGGCGACCCGCCGCCGCGCAGCGATGCCTGAGCCCGGTCCGCTGGGCCTGCTCGGCGGCACCTTCGATCCGATCCACTACGCCCACCTGCGGCTGGCCGAGGAGGCCGCCGAAGCGCTGAACCTCGCACGGGTGCGGCTGATCCCGGCCGGCCGGCCGCCGCACCGGGGTGCGCCGGCCTCGGCGCCGAACCAGCGGCTGGCGATGGTGCGGCTGGCGACGGCGTCCAACCCCCGCCTCGAGGTGGACGCGGCCGAAGTGGCGAGCCCCCGCGCCAGCTACACCGTGGACACGCTGCTACGGCTGCGGGCCGAATTCGGCCCGGCGCGTCCGCTGGTGCTGATCCTCGGTGCCGACGCCTTCGCCGGCCTGGCCGACTGGCACCGCTGGCGCGAGATCTTCGCGCTGGCGCATCTGGCGGTCGCCAACCGGCCCGGCCACGCTCCGCACGCCAGGCGCTGGCCGGCGACGCTCGACCCGCAGCTGGACGCCGAGTGCACGCCGCGCCTGACGCGCGAGGCGGCCGATCTGGCCGGCTCCGCCTGCGGGCGGGTGATGCCGTTCGACATGACGCCGCTGGCGATTTCCGCCACCCACATCCGCGAACTGCTGGCCGGCGGCCGCAGCGCCCGCTACCTGTTGCCGGCCGCCGTTCTCGACTATATTGGGAGCCATTCGCTTTACCGCTGAAACAATGGACATACGCAAATTGCAGAAGGTCGTCGTCGCCGCCCTGGAGGAAATCAAGGGCAAGGACATCGAAGTCATCAACACCACCCGCCTGACCGCCATGTTCGATCGCATCGTGATCTGCAGCGGCGATTCGAACCGGCAGACCCGCGCGCTGGCGCGCAACGTGCAGGACAAGGTTCGGGAAGCAGGCGGCCAGATCGTCAGCGTGGAAGGCGAGGAATCCGGCGACTGGGTGCTGGTGGACCTGGGCGACTTGGTCGTGCACGTGATGCAGCCGGCGATCCGCAGCTATTACAACCTGGAGGAACTGTGGTCGGCGACGCCGGCTGCGCGGCGCAGGCTGGCGGGCGCCTCGGCGGACGAGCGGTAGGGCCGGCCTTGCGCGCCGAGCGAGATGCGCCGGGCGCGGCAGCGTGAAACTGCTGCTGGTCGCCGTCGGTACCCGCCTGCCGGCCTGGGTGCAGGCCGGCTTCGAGGAATTCGCCCGCCGCATGCCGCGCGAACTGGCACTGGAACTGGTCGAGATCAAGGCCGAACCACGCTCCACCGGCAAGACCGTGGACGCGATGATGGCGGCCGAGGCGCAGCGCATCCAGGCCGCCCTGCCGTCCCGCTGCCACCGCGTGATCCTCGACGAGCGCGGCCGCGACACCACCACCCGGGCGCTGGCCGGCCGGCTCGAGCACTGGATGGGCGAAGGCCGCGACGTCGCGCTGATCATCGGCGGACCGGACGGGCTGGCGCCGGCACTGAAGGATGCCGCCGACGAAACCCTGCGCCTGTCGAGCCTGACGCTGCCGCACGCGCTGGTGCGGCCGCTGCTGGCCGAGGCGCTGTACCGGGCCTGGAGCGTGCTGCGAAACCATCCTTATCATCGCGAATGACTCCGGCGCGCGCGGCGCTGCGGCTTGGCGCTATAGTGCGGGATTGTTACAGCGAATTGCCGCGATCGGCACGACGCACCAAATGATTCCTCCACGCATCTACCTCGCTTCCCGCAGTCCGCGCCGGCGCGAGCTGCTGCACCAGATCGGCGTGCGCTTCGACCTGTTGACCTTCCGCAGCGGCGAGCGCGGCGAGGACGCCGATGTGGACGAGACGCCCCTGGCAGGCGAGGACGTCGAGCACTACGTCTGCCGCGTCGCCCTGACCAAGGCCGAGAGCGGCGTGCGCAGGCTGGGCTGGCGTCAGCTCACCCGACGGCCGGTGCTGTCGGCCGACACCGTGCTCGAAGTGGACGGCCGCATCGTCGGCAAGCCCGGTGGCCCGGCCGACGCGGCCCGCATCCTGGCCAGCCTGGCCGGACGCTCGCACCGCGTGCTGACCGCGGTCGCGGTCAGCGACGGCGAACAGACGCGATACCGGCTGAACGTCAGCGAGGTGCGCTTTCGCGACTTGTCCGACGACGAGATCCGGCGCTACGTGGCGAGCGGCGAACCGCTGGACAAGGCGGGCGCCTACGGCATCCAGGGACGGGCGGCGACGTTCGTCGAGGAGATTCGCGGCAGCTACAGTGGCATCATGGGTCTGCCGCTGTTCGAAACGGCGGAATTGCTGAAGGAGTTCGAATACCCGCTGTGACCCCGCCCGCAGCCGGTTCGGAACGAGGACGGGCGCCCGCGCGATGGGTGATCGGCAAGCCGTGGCGGCACGGTTTCCCCATCCCCCATTAACGGTCCAGCCATGCCCGAAGAATTCCTCGTCAATTTCACGCCCCAGGAGACGCGCGTCGCGCTGATGCAGAACGGCGTCGTGCAGGAATTGCACGTCGAGCGCACCGCCAGCCGGGGCATCGTCGGCAACATCTACCTCGGCCGGGTGGTGCGCGTGCTGCCGGGCATGCAGTCGGCCTTCGTCGACATCGGCCTGGAGCGCACCGCCTTCCTGCACGTCGCCGACATCTGGAGCGAGCGCAACAACGGCGAGGCGCCGAAGCCGATCGAGCGCATCCTGTCCGAAGGACAGAAGATCACCGTGCAGGTGCTGAAGGACCCGCTCGGCACGAAGGGCGCGCGGCTGTCGACCCAGATCAGCATCGCCGGCCGGCTACTGGTCTATCTGCCGCAGGACAAGCACATCGGCATCTCTCAGCGGATCGAGGACGAGAGCGAGCGCGAAGCGCTACGCGAGCGCCTGACGCGGCTGGTGCCGGCGGACGAACCGGGCGGCTTCATCGTGCGCACGATGGCCGAGAGCGCCTCCGACGAGGAACTGGCCACCGACATCGCCTACCTGCGCAAGCTGTGGAGCGAGATCCGCGGCCAGGCCGGCGGCGCCTCGCCGCCGGCCAAGCTGTACGAGGACCTGAACCTGGGCCAGCGCGTGCTGCGCGACCTGGTCAGCGCCGAGACCTCGCGCATCCTGCTCGACTCGCGCGAGAACTACCTGAAGCTGAAGACCTTTGCCGCCGAGTACATGCCGCGGGTGCTGCCGCTGCTGGACCACTACACCGGCGAGCGGCCGCTGTTCGACCTGCACGGCGTCGAAGAGGAGATCGAGAAGGCGCTGGCGCGCCGGGTGGACCTGAAGAGCGGCGGCTACCTGATCATGGACCAGACCGAGGCCATGACCACGATCGACGTGAACACCGGTGGCTTCGTCGGCGCGCGCAACTTCGACGACACGATCTTCAAGACCAATCTGGAAGCCGCGCAGGCGATCGCGCGACAGCTCAGGCTGCGCAACCTGGGCGGCATCATCATCATCGACTTCATCGACATGGAGAGCCAGGAGCACCGCGATTCGGTGCTCGAGGAGTTCAAGCGCGCGCTGGCCCGCGACCACACCAAGATGAGCGTGTCGGGCTTCACCCAGCTCGGCCTGGTGGAGATGACGCGCAAGCGAACGCGCGAGTCGCTCGCCCACCTGCTGTGCGAGTCCTGCCCGACCTGCGAGGGTCGCGGCGAGGTCAAGACCGCCCGCACGGTGTGCTACGAGGTCCTGCGCGAGCTGCTGCGCGAGGCGCGCCAGTTCAATGCGCGCGAATTCCGCATTCTGGCCGCGCCGGACGTGATCGACCTGTTCCTCGACGAGGAATCGCAGGCGCTGGCGATGCTGTCCGACTTCATCGACCGCACCGTCTCGCTCCATCCTGAAGCCAGCTACACCCAGGAACAATACGACATCGTGCTGCTATGAGCGCACCGCGCAGCCCGGCAGCGGAGCGGGAGCCCTGGCCGGAGCGATTCTCGTCGCGGCCGGCCCGTTGCTTCGCCGCCACCCGGCCGGCCTTTCTCGGCGTCACGCTGGTCGGCTGCCTGATCGGCCTGGCGGCGGCCTGGCGCAGCGGTGTCGCGATCGACGCGCTGGGCGCCGCGGTGACGATCCTGTTCGCGCTGACCGCCCATGCCGGCGTGAACGTCGTCAACGACGTCTGCGATGCCGACAACGGCTCGGACGAGATCAATACCGGCCGGCTGTTCCCGTTCACCGGCGGCAGCCGCTTCATCCAGAACGGCGTGCTGAGCCGGCGCGAAGCGTCGCGGCTCGGCTACGGCCTGCTGCTGGCGGTGATCCCGGCCGGCCTGTGGCTGGCCTGGCGCAGCGGTCCGGCACTGATCCCGATCGGCATGGCCGGCCTGCTGCTGGGCTGGGCCTACTCGGCGCCGCCGCTCAAGCTGATGTGCCGCGGCCTGGGCGAGCCGGCGATCGCGCTCGGCTGGCTGCTGGTGGTGCTCGGCAGCGACTACGTGCAGCGCGGCCAGCTGGCCGCACTGCCGCTGTCGGCCGGCCTGTCGTTCGCATTGCTGGTGGCGGCGCTGCTGTACATCAACGAATTCCCCGACCGCATCGCCGACGAGGCGGCCGGCAAGCGCACGCTGGTGGTGCGGCTGGGCATCGAGGACGCCCGCTGGGGCTACCTGGTGCTGACGCTGGTGGCCTACGGCTGGCTGATCCTGCAGGTCGGCCGCGGCGCCCTGCCGCAGGCCTGCGCAGCGGCGGCGCTGACGCTGGTGCTGTCGTTCCGGGCCGGACGGGAATTGCTGAGCCACGCCGCCGAGCCGGCCGCGCTCGGCCCGGCGATCCGGATGACGATCCTGGCCGCCCATCTGCACGGGCTGATTCTGGCGGCGGCGCTGGCCTTCGGCCGCGCCGGAGACTTCCAGCCATGAACGGCTTCGTACGCAGCCGCGCGGCGGCTCTGATCTTCGACATGGACGGTGTGCTGCTCGACTCGGAGCGCATCGCCTACGCGATCGGCCGCGACGTCAGCCGCGACATGGGCCTGCCGTGGCGCCACGAGGTGGCGATCAAGATGATCGGCTTGAGCTCGCGCGAGCACGAGCGGCTGCTGAAGGGCGCCTACGGCGAGGATTTCCCGGTCGACGCCCATCACGAGGAGTTCGGCCGCCGCTACGAGGCGGTGATCGCCAGCGGCGAGATCCCGCTCAAGCCCGGCGTGGCGGAGCTGCTCGACCGCCTCGACGCGCTCGGCCTGCGCCGCGTCGTGGCCACCTCGACGCGGCGCAGCCGGGCGCTGCCGAAGCTCGACGCGGCCGGCCTGCTGGCGCGGCTGGATGGCGTCGTCGGCGGCGACGAGGTGTCCCGCGGCAAGCCGGCGCCGGATATCTTCCTGGCCGCCGCGGCGCTGCTCGGCCGGGCCGCCGACGAGTGCACGGTGATCGAGGACTCGAACGCCGGCGTGCGCGGTGCGCTGGCCGCCGGCATGCAGGTGCTGATGGTGCCCGACATGGTCGAGCCCGACGACGAGCTGCGCCGGGCCGGCATACCGGTGCTGCCCTCGCTGGCGGCGGTGGCGCGGCTGCTGGACTGAGATGCCGTGGCACTGGCCGCCCGGCGGCCGGCCCGATTAAACTCCCGGACAACCCGGTAAATGGCGAGGTAGCGTTGTGCAGTTGATCGGCATGATGGATTCCCCTTTTGTCCGACGATGCTACGTCGTCGCGCAGCGGCTGGGCATTCCACTGCAGCACAAACCGCTGTCGGTGTTCCAGGACTACGCCGAATTCCATGCCATCAATCCGCTGGTGCGGGCACCGACCCTGGTGCTCGACGACGGCAGCGTGCTGATGGACAGCACGCTGATCATCGAGCACTTCTGCGCGCTGCAGCCGTCGCCGGCGCTGTGGCCGTCGACACCCGCGCTACGGCTGCGCTGCCGGCAGCTGAGCGGCCTCGGCCTGTCGCTGGCCGACAAGGCCGTACATCTTTACTACGAGATCGTCGTGCGGCCGGAGACGCTGCGCTGGCCCGAGTGGATCACCCGCACCACCGGCCAGTTGCGCGATGCCGCCGCGGCGCTGGAAAAGGAGTGCCAGGGTCTGCAGGGCTGGCTGTGCGGCGACGAAGCGGGCGTGGCCGACATCACGATCGCGGTCGCCTGGTGCTTTGCCCAGCATGCGCTGCCGCACATCCTCGATCCCGGCCAATACCCCGCGCTGGCCGCGCTCGGCGACCGGGCCGAAGCCTTGCCGGAATTCCTGGCCGCCGGAATCGACTGAAGTGAGCCCCCTCATGCCTTCGCTGCATCGACGCTGCGCGAGTACCGGCGCGACCCTGTCCCGGCGCCGTTCGGCGGACCCGCAATGATCGGCCGGATCAGCGGCCGGCTGGTGGAAAAGAACCCGCCCCAGATCCTGGTGGACGTACAGGGCGTCGGCTACGAACTGGACGTACCGATGAGCACCTACTACGGCCTGCCGGACTGCGGCCAGGCGGTGACGCTGTTCACGCATTTCGCGGTGCGCGAGGACGGGCATTTCCTGTATGGCTTCGCCAGCCAGCAGGAGCGCGGCGCGTTCCGGCAGCTGCTGAAGGTCTCCGGCATCGGCGCGCGCACCGCGCTGGCGGTGTTGTCCGGGCTGTCGGTGGACGAACTGGCGAGCGCCGTGTCGCTGCAGGAAGCGGGTCGGCTGGTGAAGATCCCGGGCATCGGCAAGAAGACCGCCGAGCGGCTGCTGCTGGAACTGCGCGACAAGCTGGCCAAGGCACTGCCGGGCGCGGCGCCGGGCACGGCCGCGGCGCCGGCGGCCGACGACGGCCGCGACGACGTGCTGCATGCGCTGCTGGCGCTCGGCTACAGCGACAAGGAAGCGCGCGCGGCGATCAAGGACCTGGCACCGGAGACCGGCGTCTCGGACGGCATCCGGCTGGCGTTGAAGAAACTCTCCAAGGGCTGACGGGCCCGCCCGTCGCTGGCCCCTGCGGCCCGTTCACTCGACCGCGATGGTCCCCATCATGCCGCCGGCGGCGTGGGACAGGATGTGGCAGTGGAACATCCATTCGCCCAGGTTGTCGGCGACGAAGGCCACGTCCACCGACTGGCGCGGCGCCATCAGCACCGTGTCGCGCCAGTCCTGATTGACCTGCGGCTGGCCGTCGACGCCGACGACGCGGAAAAAGTGGCCGTGCAGGTGCATCGGGTGGGCGAAGTCGGTCTCGTTGATCATCCGCAGCACCACGTGATCGCCCTTCTTCAGGTACAGCAGCGGATCGTGCAGCAGCGCGTGCTCGTGCTGGGCGGAGAAGTTCATGGTCCAGGCGAGCTTCTCCTTCTCCAGAATCTCCAGGATATTGGTCGGCTTGCCGTCGATCATGCCGATCACCGGTTCGCCTCGCATGCCGCCCTGGAACACGATGTAGTGGTCGATCGCCTTGGCGACGTCGGGTTCGGGCAGCTCGTTGCCCTGCACCTGCATCGGCGCACCGAGCGGCTTGTCGCGCAGCGGCTTGGTGTCGAGATAACTGACGCGGGCGATCTGCCCGAGGCTGCGGCGGTCCACGTCCATGATCTTGTGCTCGCTGCCGGGGCGATCCATGAAGTCGATCACCAGATCGACCCGCATGCCGGGCCCCAGATCGACGGTCTCGAGCACCCGCGGCGTGATCGCCTGGCCGTCGAAGGCCACTGCGTTCAGGCTGTGCCCGGGCAGGCGCAGCCGGAAGATGCGGGCCGACGCGGCGTTGATCAGCCGCAGCCGGATCCGTTCGCCGGTACGCACCGCCAGCGCGACGTTGTCGCCCGCCTGCTGCCCGTTGATCAGCGCCACGTTGCCCAGGCGGCCGTCGTTGGCGATGTCGAGCACGCGGCCGAAATCGCTCACCTGGCGGCCGTTGTCGTCGATGCGCACGTCCGACACCACCCACACCACCTCGCGGTCCACTTCGATCGGCTTGTCCTCCTCGACGATCAGCGGTCCGTACAGGCCGCGCGGCACCTGTTCGAAACTGGTCTGGTGCGGGTGGTACCAGAAAGTGCCGGAATCCCTGATCTCGAATTCGTAGTCGAAGCGCTCTCCCGGCTTGATCGGGTACTGGGTGACGTACGGCACGCCGTCCATCGCGTTGGGCACCCGCAAGCCATGCCAATGGACCGTCGTGTCGATGCCGTTCAACTCGTTGCTGAACGCGATCTTGACCCGGTCGCCCTTGCGATACCTCAGCTCCGGACCGGGCACGACGTGGTTGAAGCCCCAGAAATCGGTCATCGGCCCGCCGCGCCGCAGCGGCTGCTCGAAATGTCCCGCTTGCAGCGAGAACGCCTTCGTCGAATTCGCGGCGCGCGCCCAGCCGGCCGGCATGGCGGCCAGGCCGGCCGCCGCGGCGCCGCTTTTCAGGAAGTCACGTCTGCTCGTCGTCATCTCTCTCCATCCCTCCTTGCATCCTTTGCCGGCCCTTCCGCGCACCGCCGCTAGTTGCCGCTGCGCTCGTACATCCTGGTGATGCGATCGGCCGAGATCAGGATCGATTCGGTCGCCTCGGCGACGATCAAGCGATACGAGGACGCGCCTTCGGCCGCAATGGCGGTCTGCAGCCACTCCCATTGCAGCGCCATCTCATCGAGCTCGCGCCGGATCTCGGGCGAGTTGTCGTGCTGCGACAGCAGGCGCTCGAGGCCGCCCGAGAATTCGTTCACCGCGGTGTCGAGTTCCTCCCGCACGGTGGCCGATTCGATCCCCCAGCTCATCAGCATGTAGGCCTTGGCGATGCGCTGGCTCAATGCGCTCAGCCGGCCGGACTGGCCGACCAGGCGATTGGCCGGCGTGTCGGCGCGGTCCTGCAGCTGCTGCACCAGCCGCTTGGCGATCAGGTCCACCGCATCGGTCTCGCGCGACAGCTCCAGCGCACGCTGCTGCGAAACCGGCGACATGGCGCCGGCCTTGAGGGTCTGCCAAGCCAGCGCCAGGTCCGACAGCAGCTTCTTCGTGCCATCGTTCTCGGCATGCTTGTCGAGGGCCAGCAGGTTGGCATCGAAGCCGGCCAGCGCATTGGTGAGCTGATTCATCGCAGCGGTCGGCAGGACGTTCAGGCCGACCTGGCTGTAGGCCTTGACCACCCGCTGGGCCAGCATGCGCTGCTGGCTGGCGCGGTTGATCGGCCCCGGGTCGTGCTGAGCCATGGCCCAACTCGCCAGCAGGCCCGCAAACATGCCGAACAGCAGCCGAGTTCCGGCCCTCCGCTTCAATCCCGTCATTCCCCGGCCCCCTCGTGGCGATCGAGTGCATGCCACGCCGGCATGCGTGCGCTACACATCATCAGAAGACGGGCACGCCCATTGACTGCAGTGCCCGATTGAGCTGCTTGGTGGCCTGTTCCATCAGCGCCACCGCCTCCGCGTACTTGCCGGCCTCGGCCTGCTGTTCGGCCTCCAGCTTGAGGCGCCGCCCTTCACCGACGAACCGGTCGACGAGCTGGCGCCTGCCGTTCTCGGCGCGCCCCTCGCCGATCATCATGTCGACCATGATCTGGTTGCTGCCGAAGCGCTTCTGTTCGTAGGCGTATTCGTCCGCCGGCGTTTCGAAGTCCAGTTTCAGCACCACTTCCTGGCCGGCGCGCAGACGCGACAGTTCCTGCACCGCGTGCTTGTAGGCGTCGGCCATGTGCTTGTTGGCCTCGCCGAGCCGGCCGGCCGCGGCCAGCTTGTCCGCCTCGGCGGCCAGCCCGTCCACCTCGGTAAGGACCTTGGCCGCTTCCGGCTTCAGCTTCGGGTCGCGCGTCAGGTCTTCGATCGCCTTGCGATAGGTCTGCACCTGCTCGCGCATGTCGTTCAGCTGCTTGCGTTGCGCACTGTCGGTCAGCCCGCCCTCGGAAGACAGCCGGCGCGAGGCCTTGGAGGCCGATTTCAAGGCGTCGTCGAGCGTGGCGGCGGCGTCGTCAAGCCGCCCTTCGTCGATCGCGCTGCGCGCCTTGGCCAGCAACTCCTTGCCCTGCTCGACCAGCATCGGCGTCTCGGCATCGCGCCCGTAGGGGGAACTCTTGGCGGCCGGCGAATTCACCAGCATCTCGACCAGCCTCAGCTTCTGCTCGATCAGCCGTCTGCGCTGTTCCTCGCTCGGCGTCGCCTGGGCCAGCGCGCCACCGGCCGTTGCAAGCAACAGCGCCATCGCCACGACTTTCTTGATCATCCGGCCATCCTGCAGCAAAGTAGGTTTTGAGCCAGCAAGCATCTTACACGCCCACTGTCAATGCCACGCCCCGCAAGCTTGACAGAAGTCAACGTTCGCCCGCCCCGCTTCACGGCGAAGCGCACAGGCAATGGGCATAGGCATGGCCGGGATCGTTCCAGGCCGCCAGCGCCGCGAAGTCCGCGGCGATCCCGCCCATCAGCCGCGCCAGCGCGCCGGACGGCGGCTGCGGCGCAAGCGCTTCGTCGGCGTGAAGCAGGCGCTCCAGGATCCGGTCGCGGGCATTGAGCTGCGGTTCGACCCAGTCGACCCGGAAGTGCGTCAGAGCGGCCCGCTCGGCGGCTGCCGCGATCGCTTCGTGCAGGCCGCCGAGGTGGTCGATGAGACCCCGTTCCAGGGCTTGGTCACCGCTCCAGACCTGACCTTGGGCGACTTTCTCGACCGCGGCGGCGTCCATGCCGCGGGCGCCGGCCACCAAGCCGACGAAGCGCCGATAGCCGTTCTCGATGCTGCTCTTCAGCGCCAGCGACATGTCCTCCGACAGCGGCCGGCGCGGATCCAGCCCGCCGGCGATCGGCGAGGTGCCGACACCATCGACGCTCAACCCGCCGCGTGCCAGCAGACCGGAGAGATCCGGGAACATGCCGAAGATGCCGATCGAGCCGGTCACCGTCGACGGCGAAGCCCAGATCTCGTCCGCGGCCACCGATACCCAATAGCCGCCGGAGGCGGCCACCGAACTCATCGAGGCCACCACCGGCTTGCCGGCCTGCCGCACCAGGTCCACCTCGCGGCGGATGCGCTCGGACGCGAACACGCTGCCACCCGGGCTGTCGACGCGCAGCACCAGCGCCTTGACCGAATCGTCCTGCCGCACCTGCGACAGCAGCCGCGCGACGGTCTCGCCGCCGGCCACGCCGGGCGGCTGATCGCCGTCCACGATGGTGCCCTGCACGGCCACCACCGCGATCTTGTCCTGCGGCAGTTCGATGCTGTCGCGAATCCCGGCCAGGTACGCATTCAGCGCCGTGCGCCGCGGCTCGTCGCGCTCGCCGTCGAGGCGGCCGAAGCGCTCTTGCTGCATCTCGCGCCACTGGTCCGGCGTCAACAGGCCGTCCACCAGGCCGGCGTCGAGCGCCAGGCGGGCCGCATCGCCGGCGACCGCAGCCAGGCGCTCCGGGTAGTTGTTGACCAGCGCGTCGAGTTCGTCGGCCGAAATCTTGCGGCGCTCGGCGACGCCCTCCCGCCACTGCCGCCACAGGCCGGACAGCAGCCGCATCTTGGCGGAGCGGTCCTGCGCCGACATCGTTTCGCGCGTGAACGGCTCCACCGCCGACTTGTAGCTGCCGACACGGAAGACGTTGATGCGCACGTCGAGCTTGTCGAACAAGCCCTTGTAATAGGTCGGATAGCTGGAGAAGCCCTGCGCCAGCACGAAGCCGTCCGGCGCCATGTAGACCTGGTCGGCCTGGCTGGCGAGAAAGTACTGCCCCTGCGTGAAGCGGCTGCCCCAGGCCAGCACCGGCTTGTCCGGCGCGGCGGCGCGGAAGCGCGCGATCGCCTCGGCCACCTCCTGCAGTTTGGCGGCACCGACGCCGTCGAGCGCATCGGTCTCGATCACGATGCCGCGGATGCGCCCGTCGCCGGCGGCGGCATCGATCGCGTCGAGCAGGTCGCGCAGCGGTGTCTGGCTCGGACTCGGGCCGCGGCTCAACAGGCCCAGCGGATCGCCGATCGCGACCTGCTCGACCAGTTGCCCGGCCGGCCGCAGCAGCAAGGCCGAATCGTCCACCACCGATGCGGGCTCGCTCGACAGCAGCACGGCCAGGAATGCCGCCAGCAGCAGCAGGAACACGATGTTGACCAGCAACCGCCGCAGGCCGTCCACCGCCGCCCACAGGCCGCCCACGATCCGCAGGAAGAGTCCGCGCTGCTTGTCGCTCATTGCTCGTCTCGCCAGTCCAGTTAGCCGGATTATGCCCGCGCAAGCCGATTTGGCGCGCCGATGGGCTTGCGTTACGCTGCCGATCAGGCCCCTACGCCTTCCTCGACCCGATGCCCCGACGTGGACTGATACCGATCTTGTGCACGGCCCTGCTCGCGGCCTGCGCGACCCAGGTCGCCCAACCGCCGGGAAAGCTGCGTGTCTGGATCGCCTTCGAGCGCAGCACGGACCCCGCCGATCCGGATCTCATCCGCCGCCTGTCGGCCGCTGCCGGCACGGAGGTACGCCTTGCCGCTCGAATCACGGATACTGAAGCGGCATATTGGATAAGCTGTACCGTGCGAGACCCAGTTTGTGACGATAGCATGTCCAGAATCCTGACCGTAACCGGCGTCAGCGGCCTGACACCGGACCGATTCCGTTACCCGTCGGACCCCGCGAGATGAGACGCCTGACCGGATTCCTCACCTGCCTGCTGACGAGCGTCGTCGCCGGCAGCGCGATGGCCGATGCACGCGTCATCGTCAAGCTGAAGGACGACGCGCCGGTGATGCGCCGCGCGCTGGCGGCGGAGCGCAGCGGCGCGCTGTCGGCACGTCTGGGCCTGGGGCTGCGGCATCGCAGCGAGCCGGCGCCCGGCATGCTGGCACTGGGATCGGGCGAGCTGTCCACCGCCGAACTGTTGAAGCGGCTGCGTTCCGACCCGGCCGTCGAGTACGCGGTGGAAGACCGGCTGCGCGATGCCCGCGCGCTGCCCAACGACCCGCTCTACGCCGGCCAGTGGTACCTGAAGTCGGGGCAGGCGGCGGCAATCGGCGCCGAGCAGGCGTGGGACGTCACCACCGGCGATGCATCGGTCGTCGTGGCGGTGCTCGACACCGGCATCCTGCCCAGGCATCCGGACCTGCGCGACCGCGTGCTGCCGGGCTACGACTTCATCAGCGAGCCGGCGCTGTCCGGTGACGGCGACGGTCGCGACGCCGATCCCTCGGACAACGGTGACTACGTCGACGCCAGCGACCAGGCCAATGCCGAGTTGCAGTCGATCTGTGGCGAGGTGCCCGAGCAGCAGAGCAGTTCGTGGCACGGTACGCGGGTCGCCGGGGTGCTCGCCGCGGCCGGCAACAACTCGACCGGTATCGCCGGCACCAGCTGGACCGCCCGCATCCTGCCGGTGCGCGTGCTCGGCAAGTGCGGCGGCTTCGATTCCGACATCATCGCCGCGATGCGCTGGGCCGGCGGGCTGAAGGTCGCCGGCGTGCCGGATAACCCGAACCCGGCCCGGATCCTGAACCTGAGTCTCGGCGGCAGCAGTCCATGTTCCGCCGCCTACGCTACGGTCGTGGCCGAACTGAAGGCGGCCGGCGTGCTGGTGGTGACCGCGGCCGGCAACGAGACCGGCCCGGTCGAATCGCCGGGCAACTGCAGCGGCGTGCTGTCCGTCGCCGGCGTGCGCCACGTCGGCACCAAGGTCGGCTACAGCAGCATGGGCAGCGAGGTCGGCATCAGCGCACCGGCCGGCAACTGCGTCAACCCCACGCTGCCCTGCCTGTTCCCGATCAACACCACCAGCAATGCGGGCACCACGGCGCCCGCCGCGAACGTCTACACGGACGAGAATGCGCCCAACATCGGCACCAGCTTCAGTGCGCCCCAGGTGGCCGGCGTCGCGGCGCTGATGCTGGCGGCCAATCCGGCCCAGACACCCGAAGATCTGATCTTGCGGCTGAAGAGCACCGCGCGGCCGTTTGCCGTCGACCCGGTGCTTCCGACCTGCCCGACGACGGCCGACGGCCCCGACACGATCGGCCAGTGCAACTGCACCGCCAGCACCTGCGGCGCCGGCATGCTGGACGCTGCAGCGGCCGTCGGCGCCGCGGCAGCACCGGTGGCCAAGATCACGGCCCCCACCGGCGCCACCGCCGGCGACCTGCTGTCGCTCAGCGGCAGCGCCAGCCAAGCCATGGCCGGCCGCCGCATCGCGAGTTGGCTGTGGCAGATCGCCAGCGCGCCGCAAGGCGCCGCCCTGACCGCACCGGCGAGCGAGACGACCGGGCTGCAGGCACCGACCGCCGGGATCTATGTGGTCAGGTTGACGGTCACAGACGACGCGGGCGGCAGCAGCGACGCAGTCGTTTCGATCAGCGTCGCGGAAGCCGTGACGCCACCGGTCGATGACAGCACCGGCAACGACGGCAGCGACACCAGCGGCGGCACCGACACCGGCAGCACCGACGGCAGCGGAAGTTCGGGCGGCGGTGGGGGTGGCGGCGGAGGCAGCACCGACGGCTTGCTGCTGGCGCTATTGCTCGGCGCCTGGCCCTGGCTGCGCGCACGGCGGGGCCCGACGCGCCGGCAGCCGGCGAACGGAAAGCTCATTCGCTGACCGGCGGCAGGCCGGCAAAGGAGTCGATATGGATCCGACAGCGGTCGAGGAACGACGGAGTTCTCAACGCATCCTGATGGAGCCGCCGGGACAATACCGGTTCTGGCTCTCCTGGTACGGCGGAAAAGTGGCCCTCAGGGACTTGTCGGTCGAGGGATTCTCGATGAACGTGCCGGCGCCACCGGCCAGCGCAAGGCCGTTCGAGTTCCTGCTCGAGCGCGAGGCGACGCTCGGTGGCGTCAGCGGCGTGGCCCAGGTCGTCAATTTCAGCCACGACGACCATGGCGGACTGGCCGGCTGCCGCTTCATCGACGTTGCCTCCAGCGGACGGGGGAAGCTCACCGAATGGCTGGCCGGCCATGTGCTCGGCACCGCGTCGGTCAAGGTGAGCGAAGGCGACGCCGAAGACATCGTCCTCGGCCCTTCGATCATCTGACGCGGCCGCGACGGCCTCAGTCCTTCACTACCACCACCGAGCACTTCGCCAACTGCACTACCTTGGCGGCGCAGGAGCCGAGCAGCGTGCGCTCGATCCCCTTGGCATGGGAGGGAATCACGATCAGGTCCGCGCCGACCCGGCTGGCCTGCTCGGCAATCCGTTCTGCGGGGTTGCCCTCGGCCACCAGGGCATGGGTCTTGAGTTCAGCCGGAAACGTTTCCTGAACATAGGACTTGAGCGCGCTGGAAACCTCGGCGACCGCCTTCTTCATCGACGAGTCCGGGAAGTAGGACGCCACCAGCGGCATGCCGAAGCCCGGGATGACGGTCAGCACGTACAACTCGGCCTGGTGCCGCAAGGCCTCTTCGGTCGCCAGATCGACCGCCTTGGCCGCCAGCCGGGTCTCCTGCAGGTCGATGGGCAACAGGATCTTGTCGATCATCTTCGCTCCCTGGTGAACGCCGCTCAGGCGGCTGCGGCCGGCGTGCCGCGGCGGCGCAGCTGCAGCATCGCGACCAGGCCCAGCAGCAGGATAGCCGGAATGAACACCAGTTGCTTCGGCGGCCGGTCGGCCTCGACGCGGATGTCCAGGATCTGCCAGTCGAAGTCGATGCCGGCGGTCTGCGCCGGACTGCCGAAGGCCACATTGTCAGCATAGACCTTGCCGTCCTCGAGCCGCGTCTCGAGCCCGGCGTTCGCCAGCCGCTGCTCGCCGCCGCCGGCCGGTCCCATCGGCAGCTGTACGGCCTTTTCGACCATGTCGCCGTCGATGGTCTCACCGCTCACCATCATCACCAGCTTGCCTTCCGGCGGCGATTTCCCGGCCATCTCGACGATCCGCGTCGCCGGCACGATGGCCGTCGGCGCGTAGATCATGTCCCACCAGTAGCCGGGGCGGAAGAACGTGAAGGTCACCAGCAGCAGCGCGGCCGACTCCCAGTGCCGGCTGCGGGTCAGCCAGTAGCCCTGGGTGGCGGCCGCAAACAGCAGCATGCCGATGACCGCGCCGGCGATCACGACGATCAGCTCGAACCAGTGGTCGATGCCGATCAGCAGCAACTGGTTGTTGAAGATGAACATGAACGGCAGGATCGCGGTCCGGATGTCGTAGGTGAAGCCCTGGATGCCGGTCTTGATCGGGTCCGCCTTGGCGATCGCCGCGGCGGCGAAGGCCGCCAGCCCGACCGGCGGCGTGTCGTCGGCCAGGATGCCGAAATAGAACACGAACATGTGCACCGCCACCAGCGGCAGGATCAACCCCTCGTTGGCGGCCAGCGTCACCACCACCGGCGCCATCAGGCTGGACACCACGATGTAGTTGGCAGTGGTCGGCAAACCCATGCCGAGCACGATGCAGATCATCGCCGTGAACAGCAGCGCCAGGATCAGCTGGCCGCCGGAGATCAGCTCGACGAATTCGATCATCACCTGGCCGATGCCGGTCAGCGTGATGGTGCCGACGACGATGCCGGCCGCCGCGGTGGCGACGCCTATGCCGATCATGTTGCGCGCGCCGATCACCAGGCCGTCGATGCATTCGGCCACGCCCTGCGCGATCGTCCCTGCGCCGTCCTCGCCGCGGAAGCGCGCCATCAGGGGCCGTTGCGTCAACACGATGAAAATCATCAGCACGGTCGCCCAGAAGGCCGCCAGGCCCGGCGAAAAGCGCTCGACGATCAGGCACCACATCAGCACTACGATCGGCAGCAGGAAGTACAGGCCGACCTTGACGGTCGGTCCGACCTCGGGCAGTTCCAGCACCGGGTCGTCCGGATCGTCCATCTCCAGCTCCGGATAGCGCGCGCCGAACCACAACAGTCCGACGTAGGCGGCGAGCACCAGCAGGCCGACGATGTAGATCGCCGCGCCACCGGTCAGCGTCTTGATCCAGCCAATGCCGTAGTACACCGCCAGCCCGATCGCGCAGCTGCCGGCGACCACCGCGGCGAAGGTGGCCAGCTTCTGCGCCAGCGTGCTGGTGTGACGCCGCGGCAGACCCTTCATGTCGGCCTTCAGGGCCTCGAGGTGCACGATGTAGACCAGCGCGATGTAGGAGATCACCGCCGGCAGGATGGCGTGCTTGATGACCTCGATGTAGCTGATGCCGACGTATTCGATCATCAGGAAGGCGGCGGCCCCCATCACCGGCGGTGTCAGTTGCCCGTTGGTGGAGCCCGCCACCTCGACCGCACCGGCCTTGGTGGCGGGAAAGCCGACCCGCTTCATCAGCGGAATCGTGAAGGTGCCGGTGGTCGCCACGTTGGCGATCGAGGAGCCGGAGATCAGGCCGGTGGCCGCCGAGGCCACCACCGCCGCCTTGGCCGGCCCGCCGCGCATGTGGCCGAGCAGGGCGAACGCCATCTTGATGAAGTAGTTGCCGGCGCCGGCCTTCTCGAGCATCGCGCCGAACAGCACGAACAGGAACACGAAGCTGGACGAGACGCCGAGCGCGACGCCGAACACGCCCTCGGTGGTGAGCCACTGGTGGGACATCACCTTGGTCAGGCTCTGCCCCTTGTGGGCGATCACCTCGGGCATGTACGGCCCGAAGAAGGTGTAGATCAGGAACACCGTGGCGACGACCATCAACGGCGGACCGAGCGCCCGACGGGTCGCTTCGAGCAGCAGCAGCATGCCGCAGATGCCGATCGCCAGATCGACCCGGGTCGGCGCGCCGGAACGGCCGGACAAGTCGTCGTAGAAGACGAAGATGTAGGCGGCACTGGCCGCGGCCAGCAGCGCCATCACCCAGTCCGCGAGCGGGATGCGGTCGCGCGGCGAGCCTATGAAGGCCGGGTAGGCCGTATAGGCGAGCAGCAGCGCGAAAGCCAGGTGGATCGAGCGGACCTCGGTATCGTTGAAGACGCCGAAGCCGAGCGTGAAAGGCAAGGGCGAGGCCACCCACAGCTGGAACAGCGACCACAGCAGCGCCACGCCGAACAGGATGCGGCCGGGCAGGCCGGCCGGGTGCCGGGCACCGCTGTCGGTCTGCGCGACCATGTCCTGCAATTGCTGTTCCTCGAGGCCCCCCTGGCCGTCCGTTGTCTGCTGCATGACGGATCCCTCCTAGCGCCGGCACGGTCGTCTCTCGCCGCGAGCGCCAACGCTGTCGATGCCGCGGCGGACGCATGCCGCCGCAAGCCACCGCATCACGCGTGTCCGCTGTCCGGGCCGGCAGCCGGGCACGCGGCGATCCGGACCGGACGCGCCGGCCCGGGACAGGGGCCTACATCAATCCGGCCTCCTTGTAGTACCGGATCGCGCCCTCGTGCAGCGGCGCGGACAGGCCGTCCTTGATCATCTGCTCCTTCTTCAGGTTCTCGAACGCCGGGTGCAGCTTGCGGAAGTCGTCGAAGTTCTCGAACACGGCCTTGACCACCTGGTACACGGTTTCGGGCGAGGTCCGCGTCGAAGAGACGAAGGTCGCGCCGACGCCGAAGGTGACCGTGTCGTCGGGATTGCCCTGGTACATGCCGCCCGGAATGACGGCCTTGCGGTAGTACTTGTTGTCGGCCACCAGCTTGTCGATGGCCGGCCCCTCGACATTGACCAGCACCGTGTCGCAGGTCGTGGTGGCCTCCTTGATCGAGCCGGCCGGGTGGCCGACCGTATAGACCATGGCGTCGATCTTGTTGTCACACAGCGCCTTCGACTGTTCGGCGGCCTTCAGCTCGGAGGCCAGCGCGAAGTCGTCCATCGTCCAGCCGAGCGCCTCCATCACGACCTCCATCGTGCCGCGCTGGCCGGAGCCCGGGTTGCCGACGTTGACCCGCTTGCCCTTCAGATCCTTGAAATTCTTGATGCCCGAATCCTTGCGGGCCACCACCGTGAACGGCTCGGCATGCACCGAGAAGACCGCCCTCAGTTCCTTGTCCGGTCCCTGCTCGGCGAACTTGCTGGTGCCGTGGTAAGCGTGGTACTGCCAGTCCGACTGGGCCACCCCCATGTCCAGTTCGCCGGCGCGGATCGTGTTCAGGTTATAGACCGAGCCACCGGTGGACTCGACCGAGCAGCGGATGCCATGCACCTTGCGTCCCTTGTTGACCAGCCGGCAGATCGCACCTCCGGTCGGGTAATAGACGCCGGTGACGCCGCCGGTGCCGATCGTGATGAAGGTCTCGGCCGCCAGTGCCAGCGTCGTTCCGATGCTCATCGCCACGGCGAGCGCGGTGGCGGCGGCAAATCTTTTGGTCAGCATGAATCTCCTCCTCGGTGGTGGTTGTAGCGGAACGGAAAACACCACCGCCGGACCCGGCGGCCCTTAGCGGCGGCTCAGCGGAGATTTGACGCGCGCGGGTGGAACGGATGCCTGGTGCCGCACCGCGTCGCCCTCGAAACGCGCCTTGCCGCGGCGCGTCCGCGCTTTTAAGCATATACCGCGATGCTGCGGATCGCTGGCGGCAAGGGCTCGGTGGTGCGGGCGGCCGGCGGCATGAAGGCCTCGGCGGGCACCGGCGGGGCCGGCCAGTCGCCCGGCCAGCGACCGAACGCAGCCGGTCGCGGATCGCTCAGGCGCGCGCCTCAGCGGTCCTGCAGCATGCGCTGCGCGGCCTCCGGCGTCAGGATCGCCAGCCGGCTGCGCAGCAGGCGATGGCGCGCCAGGCGCAGCAGCGCCTTGTCGCGGCTCAGCAGCAACGGGGCCGCGCCGGCCAGCGCCAGGTCGAGGAACTTCTGATCGTCGGGGTCGCGGCAGGCCGGCAGCGACGCATCGGTGCCGGCCGCCACGATGGCGCAGGCAGCACGATAGGCCGCGAGGATCTCGCTCTGGCGTTGCGCGCTCTGGGCGAACTGCGGGTAGGCCAGCACCCGGCGCAACTCCTCCAGCGTGGCTTCGCTGGCCAGCGGGCGCAGTCGGCCGTCGTCGGCGGCGGCGCGCAGCGCCGGCAGTGCCGGATCCTCGAACATCCACAGCGCCAGCACGGTATTGGTGTCGAGCACGCAGGCGGCCGGCAGCGGCGGCAGGCGGTCGGTCATCGACGATGCGCCCCGCGCAAAAGAAGAAAGGGGCCGCGAGGCCCCTTCCACGATCGGCATGGGCCGGCGCTCAGGCGGCCTTCTTGCTGTCGACGCGCATCTTGACGTAGGAGCCCGGCGCTTCCTCGATCGGCTTCAGCTTGCCCTTGGCCGGATCGCGCGGCGCGACCTTGGCATCGTCGTGGGCGGTCACCCAGTCCTGCCAGTCCACCCACCACGAACCCGATTGCTGCTGGGTCTTGGCGAACCACTCGTCGGCGGTCTTCGGCAGCTTGGCGGCCGGATTGACCCAGAAACCGTACTTGTTGGCCACCGGCGGATTGATGATGCCGGCGATGTGGCCGGAGCCGCCGAGCACGAAGCGGGTCGGACCGCCGAACACCGTCGCGCCCATGTAGGTGCTCTTCCACGGCGCGATGTGATCCTCGATGGCCGAGATGAAATAGCACGGGATCTTGACCTTGGACAGGTCGATCGACACGCCCTCGATCTCTACGCCGCCCGGCTCGACCAGCTTGTTCTCCATGTACATGTTGCGCAGGTAGAAGCTGTGCATCGTGGCCGGCATGCGCGTCGAATCCGAGTTCCAGTACAGCAGGTCGAACGGGAACGGATCCTTGCCCATCAGGTAGTTGTTGACGACGAAGGACCAGATCAGGTCGTTGGCCCGCAGCATGTTGAAGGTGCCGGCCATCTCCGAGCCTTCCAGGTAGCCGCGCTCGAACATCTTCTTCTCGAGGCTGGAGACCTGCCCCTCGTCGATGAACACCCCCAGCTCGCCCGGTTCGGAGAAGTCGGTCATGGTCGTGAAGAAGGTCGCCGAGGCGATCCGCTTCTGCTTCTTCGCCGCCAGGTAGGCGCAGGAGGTGGCCAGCAGCGTACCGCCGAGGCAGTAGCCGGCGGCGTTGATTTCCTTCTCGCCGGTCTGCTTCTCGATCTGGTCGAGCGCCGCCATCACGCCGTCCAGCACGTAGGCGTCGAAGCTCTTCTCGGCCTGCTTCTCGTCCGGGTTGACCCACGAGATGACGAAGGTCGTGTGGCCCTGGTCCACGCACCACTTGATCAGCGAGTTCTTTTCGCGCAGATCCATGATGTAGAACTTGTTGATCCAGGGCGGCACGACCAGCAGCGGGCGCTTCAGCACCTTGTCGGTGCTCGGCGTGTATTGCAAGAGCTGCATCATTTCGTTCTGGAACACCACCTTGCCCGGCGTCGTCGCGACGTTCTTGCCGAGCTCGAAGGCCGAGGTGTCGGTCATCCGCACGCGCAGGTTGCCGCCGCCGTCCTCGATGTCGCGCAGCAGGTTGTTGAGTCCCTTGACCAGGTTCTGGCCGTGGCTCTTGACCGTCTCGCGGAACACCTCGGGGTTGGTCAGCGCGAAATTCGACGGCGACAGCGCGTCGATGTACTGGCGGGTGTAGAAATTGACCTTCTTCTGGGTCTGCTCGTCGAGGCCATCCACGCAGCACACGGTGTCGTGGATGTGGCGTGCCGTGATCAGGTAGGACTGCTTCATGAAGTCGAACAGGAAATGCTCCTGCCACTGGTCGTCCTTGAAGCGCTTGTCGGCCTTGTCCGGCGTCGCCACCGGCGCGGCGTTCATGCCGGCGAAGCGCAGCATCGACTGCTGCCACAGCGAGAAGTAGTCCCACACCAGGTTCATCTGCGCCTGCGCCAGACGGTACGGGTTGGACAGCAGCTTGGCCATCATGTCCATGAAGGCCTGGGCAATGCCGAGTTCGTCCTGCGGCGGCGTGATGCCGCGCTTGACCTGGCGCTGCACGTGATCACTGATCAGATGCGAAGCGCGCTGCGCGACCTCGGCATAGGTCTTGGCCAGCTCGTTCGGATCGGGCAGCTCGGCGTTGTCGGTTTCGGTGGGTGCAGCCATTCTTGTCTTCTCCTGAGCTATTCGGTTCTGAGGTAACGAATCCGCCCTTCACCGTCCTCGCTACGACGCAGGGCTCCCTGGTGAGTCAGATGATTGAGGTGGGCGATCGCCTCTCCCATCGCAAACATCACTTGATGCGTATCGAGTGCCCTCGGAAACAGTGTCTCCAGCAGATCGCCCGCGGACCGCGGACCCTCGCACGCCGCCAGCAACTCGTCGCAGCGATCGCGGTGATGTTGCTGCAGCTGTGCGACCCTCGCTTGCAGTCCGCGAAACGGGAAGCCATGGGATGGTAGCACGAGCGTCGCCTCCGGCAAATTTTTGATGCACTGCAGCGAATCCAGAAACCAGGCCAGAGGATCGGCATGCGGCGTTGCAGCATAAACGCTCACGTTGGTGGAGATCCGAGGCAGCAGCATGTCGCCCGAAATCAGCACCCCGAGAGCCTCGCAGTACAGCGACGCGTGTTCCGGCGAATGCCCGCGACCGACGATCACCTGCCATTCGCGCCCACCGATCTGCAGACGGTCGCCGTCGAACAGCCGCCGGTAGTGGTCCGGCAGCGCGGGCACGCCGCGGCGATAGCCATTGCCGCGCCGGAGCAGCGCCTCGCAGCGCTCGGCGTCCAGCCCGTGGGCCGCGAACTGCGCCACCATCGCCTCGCCGTCGTGGCCCGGCAGGCCGTGCCAGAAGGCCTGCCCGGAGAGGAACTCGCCGTGGGTCATGGCCAGCTCGGCACCGGTGCGGGCCCGCAGCCACTCCGCCAGGCCCAGGTGGTCCGGGTGGTAGTGGGTGACCAGGATCCGCTCGAGCGGCCGGTCGTCGAATTGCGCCAGCACGTGCGCCCAATGGGCCTTGACCTCGTCGAGGCCGTAGCCGGTGTCGACCGCCACCAGCGCGTCGCCGTCCTCCAGCAGCCACAGGTTGATGTGGTCGAGTGCGAACGGCAGCGGCATGCGCAGCCAGTGCACGCCGGGCGCCACTTGTTGCAGCATCGGCGGCGACGGCGCCTGCTGCCAAGGATAGTGCAGCGGATTGTCGGTCATCGAAGTCCCTCCGGGGAGCGTTGCGGCCGGCCTGTCGGCAGGCCCTATAATTCGGCGCAGGCATCGGCCTCTGGCCGGTACGATCGACTACCACGACCAGCACCATGGCCAGCGACCAGACCTACACGATCAGTCAATTGTCGCGTGAATTCGACATCACGCCACGCGCGATCCGCTTCTACGAAGACCAGGGACTGCTGCGGCCGTCGCGGCTGGGCCGCAGCCGGGTCTATTCGAAGGCCGACCGGACGCGGCTGCGCCTGACGCTGCGCGGCAAGCGCCTCGGCCTGTCGCTGGCCGAGATCCGCGAGATCATCGGCATGTACGATGGGGTGCGCAATTCGGTGCCGCAATTGAAGCGTTTCCTTTCCGTTCTCGGGGCCCGACGCGGCGCGCTCGAGCAGCAGCGCGAGGACATCGAGGCGGTGCTGGCCGAAATCGACATGCTCGAGCGCCAGTGCCGCGGCCTGCTCGGCAACGACGCGGCCGGCGCCGCCGCGGCCAAGGCCGAACTGGACGAGCGAGTTCGATCCGGCGCTTGATTTTTTTGCAGTTTAGTTTACGTTGACGTAAACGTAAACACCGCGAGCGGACGATCATGAGTGGCAGCATCGACGAATCGGGCTTCCAGCCGGCCGACCCGCAGTTCGAGCAGCGGGTGCGGGAGAGCTTCGAGCGCCAGCCGGCGATGGTGCTGATCGGCGCCAGGCTACTGCGGGTCGCGCCTGGCCACAGCGAGATCGAGCTCGACAGCCGGCACGAACTGACCCAGCAGCACGGCTACGTGCATGGCGGCATCGTCGGCATGATCGCCGACAACGCGGCCGGCTTTGCCGCCGCCAGCCTGGTGCCTGCGGGCACCAGTGTGCTGACGGTGGAATACAAGCTGAACCTGCTGGCGCCGGCCGACGGCGAGCGGCTGGTGGCGCGCGGCGAGGTGGTCCGCCCCGGACGCACGCTGCTCGTCACGCGTGCCGAGGTGTTTGCGCTGCGGCAACAAAAATGGACGTTGTGCGCTCTGATGCAGCAAACCATCATGGCAATGCACGGCAAGGCCGAGCGCGAGCATCGGCCGGCGGACTGACAGCAACGACAACGGGAGACACCACTATGAACCTGCCCAGCCTGGATTTCGGCCTCGGCGAAACTATCGAGATGCTGCGCGACACGGTGCAGTCCTTTGCCGCCAACGAGATCGCGCCGCGCGCGGAAGCGATCGACCGCGACAACGAATTTCCCGCCGACCTGTGGCAGAAGCTCGGCGAGCTGGGCCTGCACGGCATGACCGTC
>JBNLET010000110.1:0-3627 GCA_050305135.1 Rhodocyclaceae bacterium
GTGGCCGAGGCGGTAGCCGGCGCGGCCCTTCGGCAGCATGTAGGGGGCGTTGCTCATCGACTCCATGCCGCCGGCCACCATCACCTCGGCGCTGCCGGCCAGCAGCAGGTCGTGGGCCAGCATCGTGGCCTTCATGCCGGAGCCGCACACCTTGTTGACGGTGGTACAGCCGGCCGACAGCGGCAGGCCGCCGTTCAGCGCCGCCTGGCGCGCCGGCGCCTGGCCGACGCCGGCCGGCAGCACGCAGCCGAAGATGCTCTCCTGCACACTGGCGGCGTCGATGCCGGCGCGCGCGACGGCTTCCTTGATTGCGAAGCCGCCGAGCTGCGGCGCGCTCAGGGCGGAGAAGGCGCCCTGGAAGCCGCCGATGGGGGTGCGGGCGACAGAGGCGATGACGATCGGGTCTTGTTGCATGGTTCCCTCGCAGATCAGGCTGGTGGTTCGCCGGGCGCCCGGGCGGATCGCGCGATCCGGCTCCGGCGGCGCACCGGACGGAATTTCGGTGTCGACACGCCCGCCCGCGGTGGCGCTGACCGATCGCGGCGGGTGCGTCGTCGTATGCGCCAACTCTAGGAGAAAGCCGCGCGTGCTCCTAGGCTGAAAGCGGGCAAGCTGCGTGAGCAAAAAAGACACTCCGGCCGCGCCGTCGAACCCCTCCGCGCTGGCAATCCCGCCTGGATATGCCACAAAGGAATCATTCCGATGCAATCGAGACCGGGCACAGTCGATTCGAACGGCAACGCACGAAGCGGAGGAGAGCATGAGGATCGCGACCTTCAACGTCGAAAATCTGGACGACCAGGCCGACAGCCACAATCCGCCGCTGGCGGTGCGCGCGCCGGTGCTGCGCGCCGCGATGGAGCGGCTGAGGGCCGACATCGTGTGCCTGCAGGAGGTACACGGCCAGGAGCTGCCGGATCACACCTCGGATCACCCGCGGCGCGCGCTGACGGCGCTCGACGCGGTGCTGGCGGGCACCGACTACGCCGGCTTCCAGCGCGCTGTCACGCTGACCTCGGACGTGCCGTACAACGAGCGCAACCTGGTGATCCTGTCCGCCCACCCGATCGTCGAGGTGCGCCAGTACCGCAACGACCTGGTGGACGAACTGATGTACCGCAAGGTCACGTCCACCGATCCGTCCGATCAACAGGCCAAGCCGCTGACCTGGCAGCGTCCGATCCTGCACGCGCAGATCGAGGTGCCGCAGCTGGGGCGGCTGCACGTCATCAACCTGCATCTCAAGTCGCGCATCCCGGGCAATGTGCCGGGCCAGCTGGACGGCTACCAGTGGCGCAGCGCGGCCGGCTGGGCGGAGGGCTACTTCATGTCGGCGATCCGTCGCGT
The DNA here is from genome assembly GCA_050305135.1 of Rhodocyclaceae bacterium. GTDB lineage: Bacteria > Pseudomonadota > Gammaproteobacteria > Burkholderiales > Rhodocyclaceae > Cognatazoarcus. Next base: position 1,348 of record JBNLET010000110.1, read on the forward strand.
CGGCCAGGCGCTGGAAGCGCGCATCCTGCTCGATTCGATCTTCGAGCAGACGCCGGACGCCAACGTCGTGGTGTGCGGCGACTTCAACGCCGAGCCGGGCGAGGTGCCGGTCGAGGCGATCAGCGGCCGGGTCGAGAACACCGACAATCCGGCGCTGCGCCCGCGCGTGATGATCGCCTGCAGCAGCGGCATCCCCGCTTCGGTGCGCTTCAGCCATCTGCACCACGGCGAGGGCAACCTGCTCGACCACATGTTGATCTCGCAGTCGCTGCTGCCACGCTTCATCGGCGCCGCGGTTCACAACGAGAACCTGCACGACGAGAGCCTGCCGTTCACCTTCGATACCAAGTACCCGGAATCGGACCACGCGCCGTTCGTGGCCGAGTTCAGCTGAGCCACCGGCCCGCGCCCGGCCGCGGCAGCCGTCCTGCCCCTCCCCTTCAAGGGGAGGGACAGGGTGGGGATGGGGTTGTGGTTGCGACCCGGCGCAGCCCCTGCCCGATCGCACCGCTCGGCTCGCCCCGCACGCCGCCGTCGGCATCCCCGCCCGACGCCGCGCCTGCCACGCCGTCTAGTATTCGTAACTGGCCCCTGTCAGATGTGGAGGACCGCCGGTGCGCTATCGCTTCGATGACTACCTGCTCGACACCGAGCGTTTCGAACTCTGCCGCCGCGGACAGCCGTGCCCGGTCGAGCCCAAGGTGTTCGACCTGCTGGCGTACTTTGCCGCCCATCCGGGCCAGGTGTGCTCGCTGGACGATCTGGTGCGCGAAGTCTGGCAGGGGCGGATCGTGTCGGACACCACCGTCACCACCTGCATCAAGAACGCGCGCAAGGCGCTCGGCGACAGCGGCGAGGAGCAGCGGTTGATCAAGACCGTGCGCGGGCGGGGCTATGCGTTCGAGGCGGAAGTTCGCGCCGAAGGCGAAGCGGCGCGGGCAGCGGAGGCCGCGGCAATGGCCGCCTACCGGGCGCCGTCCCTGCTGATGCTGCCGTTGCGCGCGCCGCCGCAGGACGCGCCCGCCGCACAGCTGGGCGAGGCGGTGCGGGACGACCTGGCGGCGATCCTGTCGCGCATCCCGCTGCTGCGCATCGCGCTGCAATCGCCCTGGCAGCAGGACGCGGTGGCACCCGGCGCGAGGGCGCTGCACGACAAGCTCGGCGCCGACTTCCTGCTCGACGGCTCGCTGCAGTCGCTCGGCGCGGGCTTCCGGCTGAACGTGCAACTGGTCGATGCGCGCAGCGGCTTCCAGGCCTGGTCGGGCCGCTTCGACGTCGCCGGCCCGCTCGATGCGGCGCTCGAGCGGGCGCCCACCGAGATCGTCGCCAAGCTCGAACCGCAGCTCTACCGGGCCATCTACGACTCGGTCCGTTCGTCCGCGGCGGGTCCGAGCGCGCAGCAGCTGTTTCTCGAAGCCTGCAGCGTGCTGGCGCTGAAGGGCTGGCTGCGCGACGCCTTTGCCGAGGCCGCCGGGCTGCTGCGGCTAAGCGCCGCCAACGATCCGCAGTTCGCGCTGACGCATGCCTTCCTGGCCCTGGTCAGCGGGCTCGGGCAGCGTGTCGGCCTGGTCGGCGACCACAGCGCGGCCTGCGCCGAGAGCGAGGCCTGCGCGGCGCGGGCGATACGGCTCGACCCGCTCGATTCGACGGTGCTCGGCTACGCCGGCTGCTCGCTGGCCGACATCGGCCAGCCCGAGCGCGCGCTGCCGATCCTGCGCCAGGCGGTCGAGCTGAACGCCGCCAACGCGCAGGCCTGGGCGGCGCTGGGCTCCGCCTGCATGCTGTCCGGCCGGCTCGAGGAAGGCGTCGGCCATCTTGCCCACGGCATGGCGATCAGTCCGCTCGACAGCCGGCTGTCGTTCTGGGGCACGCTGCTGGCGATGGGCCTGTTCTACCAGCAGCGCGTCGACGAGGCGGTGGCGGAAGCCGAGCTGGCCTGCCAACGCGACCCGCGCTGCTCGTACCCGCGCGTGGCGCTGGCCGCGATCCGGCTGGCCGGCGGCGACGCCGAGGGCGCCGCCAGTGCGCTCGGCGAAGCGATGCGGCTTGACCCGGACCTGTCACCGGTGCAGATCGAATCGGTCGCCGGAGGCGGGCTGACCGCCGGGCTGCTGGCGCTGCCGCGCTGCTGAACCCGGTCCACCGGCCAATCCCCAACGAATCCCCACCGCCCGCCCAAGTCGGCGCGGCGGCCGGCGAATGGTCTCTGCCACGTGATCCGGCGACGAACGGAAGCGCCGGCCGGACACGACGATCCGATCGAACCCAAGGAGAGACATT
>JBNLET010000111.1:0-6430 GCA_050305135.1 Rhodocyclaceae bacterium
CGTGCGCAACAGCGCCGGCAAGATGGTGCCGTTCTCGGCCTTCACCAAGTCGCGCTGGGCGTTCGGTCCGCAGCGGCTGGAACGCTTCAACGGCCAGCCGTCGATGGAGATCCAGGGCCAGGCGGCGCCGGGCTACTCGTCCGGCGAGGCGATGCAGGCCATCGCCGGCCTGGTCGGCCAGCTGCAGCCGGGCATCGGCTACGCCTGGTCCGGCACCTCGTTCCAGGAGCAGCAGTCGGGCGACCAGGCGCCGGCCCTGCTGGCGCTCTCGCTGCTGATCGTGTTCCTGTGCCTGGCGGCGCTGTACGAGAGCTGGTCGGTGCCGTTCGCGGTGATGCTGGTGGTGCCGCTCGGCGTGCTCGGCGCAGTGCTGGCCGCGACCGGCCGCGGCCTGTCCAACGACATCTACTTCCAGGTCGGCCTGCTGGCGACCATCGGCCTGTCGTCGAAGAACGCGATCCTGATCGTCGAATTCGCCAAGGCGCAGATGGAGCAAGCCGGCAAGCCGCTCGTCGAGGCGACGCTGGAGGCGGTGCGGATGCGGCTGCGGCCGATCCTGATGACCTCGCTGGCGTTCGGCTTCGGCGTGCTGCCGCTGGCGCTGGCGAACGGCGCCGGCGCGGGCAGCCAGAACGCGATCGGCACCGGCGTGCTGGGCGGCACGCTCGCCGCCACCGCGCTCGGCATCTTCTTCGTGCCGCTGTTCTACGTCGTGATCCGGCGCGTCTTCAGGCGCAGAAGCAGCGACAACGCGGCGCAGCTCGCCGTCGAGGGGAGCCACTGACATGAGCGCGACGACGAAACCGCTGCGCACGCTGGCGCTGGCCGTCGGCACCGCGCTGCTGTCCGCCTGCGGCACGCTGGCGCCCGACTACGAGCGCCCCGCCGCACCGGTCGCCGCGGCCTGGCCGCAGCAAGGCGACGAGACTGCCGGCGCCACGCCGGCCGCCGAGCTGCCCTGGCACGACTACTTCACCGACCCGCGCCTGCAGGCGCTGATCGCGCGGGCGCTGGAGGACAATCGCGACCTGAGCGTGGCGCTGCTGAACATCGAACAGGCCCGCGCCCGCTATCGCATCCAGCGCGCCGAGCGGCTGCCGGCCATCGACGCCGGCGCCCGCCAGAGCGTGCAGCGCCTGCCGGCCGATCTGAACGGCAACGGCCAGGCCGCGATCAGCCGCCAGTACGGCGCCAGCGTCGGCCTGGCAAGCTGGGAACTGGATCTGTTCGGCCGCATCCGCAGCCTGCAGGACGCGGCGCTGCAGACCTACCTGGCGAGCGAGGAGGCGCGCCGCGGCGCCCAGCTGAGCCTGGTGGCCGAGCTGGCCGAGGCCTGGTTCACGCTGGCCGCCGACCGCTCGCAGCTGGCACTGGCGCAGCGCACCTTCGAGGCGCAGCAGCAGAGCCGCGACATCACGGCCCGCAGTCTGGCGCTGGGCGTCGCCTCGCGGCTCGAGCTGAGCCAGCTGGAGACCACGCTGCAGCGGGCACGGGCCGACGTGGCGCGGCTCGAGGCCCAGGTGGCGGCCGACCGCAACGCGCTCGAACTGCTGGCCGGCGGGCCGCTGGCCGAGGCCTTGCTGCCGACCTCGCTCGACGATGCCGGCGGCACGCTGGCGCTGCCGCCGGCCGGACTGCCGTCCGAGGTGCTGGTGCGCCGGCCCGACGTGCTGCAGGCCGAGCACCGGCTGCAGGCCGCCAATGCCGACATCGGCGCGGCGCGGGCGGCCTTCTTCCCCAGCATCAGCCTGACGGCTGCGGCCGGCACCGCCAGCGCCAGCCTGGATGGGCTGTTCGAGGCCGGCGCCCGCAGCTGGAGCTTCGTGCCGCAGGTCAGCGTGCCGATCTTCCACGCCGGCGCGCTGCAGGCCAGCCTGGAGGTGGCTGAGATCCAGCGCGACATCGAGGTGGCGAACTACGAGCAGGCGATCCAGTCGGCCTTCCGCGAGGTGGCCGACGCGCTGGCCGAGCGCGCCACGATCGACCGGCGCCTCGACGCCGAACGCAAGCTGGTCGAAGCCTCGCGCGACGCCTTCGACTTGTCGGATGCCCGCTACCGTCGCGGCATCGACAGCTACCTGAACCAGCTCGACGCGCAACGCACGCTGTACGCCGCCGAGCAGGAGCTGATCCGTACCCGTCTGGTCGAGACCAGCAACCGGGTGCAGCTCTACAAGGCGCTGGGCGGCGGTTGGCGCTAGCAACCCGGCGCGAAGCGAAAGGGCCGGCTTCAGCCGGCCCTTTCCGTTTGCGGGCTGCCTCGCCGCGCTCAGGTCGGGTGCCATTCGCCGGCGACCGTGCTGACCCGCAGCGGATCGCCGGGCAGGCCGCCCAGGTTGGCGGGGATCGTGACGAAGGCCACCGTGCCGACGACCAGCAGCAGGCCCACGATGACGGCGGCGAGTTGTTTGGCGAAACGGGTTTGACGGAATTTCATGGCGCTCTCCTTCGGTGTTGGCGAGGCTTCAAGCTGCGCCGCCGCGCTTAAGCGGCGCTGAATCCGCCGGCGCGGCGACGGACGGTCCGATTCAGCGCCGCTTAAGACGCCGCGCGCAGGCTGGCATCGAGTCGCACAGGGTGCGACGGATTCCAGCCAGGAGGTCGATCATGAAAACCCGTCTCTTCCCCGTTTCCGCTCTCGTCGCGCTGGCCGTGCTGGCCGGCCCGGCGTTCGCGCAGCAGGGCGCCGACAGCGAATACCGGCGCATGCACGCCACCGCGCGCTCCTTCGCCGAGACCTACCCGCAGTTGTCCGAACGCTACCGCACGCTGGAGGCGGCGCCGCTGGCCCAGGCCAGCGCGCTGCTGAACCGCTCCGAGGCGCTGGCCCGCGACGGCCAATTCGACGAAGCCAAGGCGCTGGCCCGTTCGGCCTATGAGGGCCTGCGCGAAGCCATCACGCGGGCGGTGGCGAGCGGCCCGCAGGGTTGAAGGCACGCGAGCGCCATCATTGCGAATTGCGGGACGCTCATTCTCGCCGGCGCCGGTTTGTTCCGGAATTCGCATCTCTTATGCTGTCCTTCCGCGGCCATGACGGCCCCGCAAGGAGGACACCATGCTCGTCGATGGCCGCTGGAGCGAGAACTGGCAGCCGGTACAGCAAAGCGACCCGGACGGACGCTTCATCCGCCAGCGCTCCAGCTTCCGCAGCCGCATCGGCCGCGCCGACTTCGCCGCCGAGCCGGGCCGCTACCTGCTCTACGTCGCCTACATCTGCCCGTGGGCCTGCCGCACGCTGATCGCGCTGCGGCTCAAGGGGCTCGCCCCGGCGATCGGCGTGTGCGTCGTCGATCCGCGCCTGGGCCGGCAGGGCTGGCGCTTCAGCGGCGAATTGGGCAGCGACCTGGACGCCGCCAACGGCGCCGACTACCTGCACCAGCTGTACACGCTCGCCGACCCGCACTTCACCGGCCGCGCCACCGTGCCGGTGCTGTGGGACACGCACCGGCGGACCATCGTCAACAACGAGTCCGCCGACATCCTGCAGATCCTGAACCGGGACTTCGGCGCCCTCGCCGACGATTCGGTCGAGCTGCGGCCGGCGGTGCTGGAGGCGGCCATCGAGGCGGCCAACAAGCGCCTCTACGAGGATTTCAACAACGGCGTCTACCAGGCCGGCTTCGCCGCCAGCCAGGCGGCCTACGAGGAAGCGGTCGGCAAGGTGTTCGCGACGCTGGACTGGCTCGAGCAGCGGCTGCAGGGCGCCGACTGGCTGATCGGCGGGCAGCTCACCGAGACCGACATCCGCGCCTTCGTCACGCTGGTGCGTTTCGAGCTGGCCTACTACGGCCTGTTCAAGTGCAATCTGCGCCCGCTCTCCCACTACCCGGCAGTGCTCGGCTACCTGAAGCGGCTGCTGGCGATCCCGGCTTTCGCGGCCAGCGTGCGGCCGGCCCACATCAAGGCCGGCTACTACTCGATCGAGGCGCTCAATCCGTCCGGCATCGTGCCGCTGGGTCCGCGGCTGGACTACCTGCCGGACTGAGCCCGCCGCTCAGCGCGTACCCTGCGTCGCGGCCGGCTCGCGCACGTGGACGATGCCGAAAGCGCCGATCGACACCACCCGGTCGTTCACGGTCGTGTACGAGGCCACCGCGAGCGAGTGGTACTCGGAGAAGAAGGCCGTCACGCGGCCCAGCCGCAGCAGGCCGGCCAGTTCGCTGCGGGCCGAGACCTGCTCGCTGATCGCGGCGCGATGCTTGTCGGGCGAGGGATTCAGCAGGTAGGCGGCAGCCAGCAGGATCAGGCAGCCGATGGCGAACTTGAGCAGTTGTCGGATCATGTCGGTATCGGGCGCGGCCTGCCGCCGCGGGGCGGCCGCCGGGTTGTCGGAAGCGGAAACCGGCGGGATCTTCGCACAGCCCGGGCGCCGGCGCGAAACGGGCGCAGGGCGCCGGCTTCACGCGCCGCATCGATGCCTCCGCGGGCTGTGCAGTTACCAGAAGAAGCCGTCTCGTCGCTGGATGATGCAGTTGCTGTGCACGGGCATCGGCGGCGAGCCGCGATGCAGGATCTTGAACTGGCGATGGCCGCCGCTCTTGATGCCGGTGCGGCGCAACAGCACCCGCTCGTTGCATTGGGGCCCGCCGGCCGAGCTCTGGCAGACGTCCACCTGCACGGTGTCGTCGTCGATCGTCTTCCAGACCCAATCGACGATCGCCACGTGGCCGCTCCAGCACAGGAAGTCGAGCGGCTTCACGTCGGTGGCCTTGTCCACATTGCGCTTGCAGATCTTGGTCGGCCAGCGCGACGGCGAGTTGCTGGAGTAGTCGCCCCACTCGCCCACCCAGACCAGGTAGTTGCCGACGAAGCCGATGCAGTCCAGGCCGAAGAAGCGGTCGTCCACCATCTTCTGCAGCGCGCTCTTGTCGCTGCCACCGCTGAAGTACAGGTCGTACAGGTTGCCGCCGGTACGCTTGACCTTGTCGTCCGGGTGCTTGCGGTCGCGCCGGTCGTACACGCCGACGTGGACCGACTTCAGCTGTTCCTTGTTGCGGCACAGGAACTTCCACACACCGCGGATCACGTCCGGCGAACCGCAGCCGCGCCACATGCGGTCGAGGCCCGAACCGTAAAGCGATTGCAGCGTCGGGCCGGAGCCGCCGTCGCGCACCTTGCCACGGATGTTGCCGATCAGGCTCTTGGCGCTGTCGGCACCGCCATTGCGCTCGTTGCCGGACAGGTAGGCATCGAGCGGAACCGAAAAGGCGCCGCAGTCCAGTCCCGGCTTGGTCAGATAGTCGACGAACTCGTACGGCAGCTTGAATGCCTCGGCCATGTCTCTCTCCTGGGGATGGGGTTGTCGTAGTGGCTTGTCCTAGAAGAATAGGCCATGTCACTGCGATTCCGACGCCGGAAGGGAAGTCCGTGTGAATTGCGCCACGGCGAGGCGACCGGCAGTTCGACCGGCACAGCCGTTGCTGGGGCTGCGGCCCCAGGGACGCCGCCGCCCCGCCATGCTCAGCGCTCGATCACCACCTGCAGGTACTCGGAGGGCGCCACCATCGTGCCGTCGGTGGCGGTGTTGAAGCGTGCGATCAGGGCCAGGATGTCTTCCCGCAGCGCCTGCCTGCCTGCCTCGTCGAGGGCCTGGAAGGCCTTCAGCGTCGGCCCGTAGTAGGTCGCGAAGACGTCCACGAAGTGCTCCGGCGACTGGTAGCGGAACGCGAAATGGCGGGATTCGATCTCGATCGAGCGGGCCGTGCCGAAATGCTGCTCGAGGAAGGCGCGGGTGCCCCAGGCAGCCGGCGAGGCGACGCCGGCCGGCGGCGGCACGTGGCGGCCGACGGTCTTGAACAGCTGGCCGACGAAGCCTTCCGGCGTCCAGGTCGCCAGGCCGATCGAGCCGCCCGGGCGGCAGACGCGCATCAGCTCGGCCGCCGCCTGGCCCTGGTTCGGCGTGAACATCACGCCGAAGGTGGACAGCACGGCGTCGAAGCAGGCTTCGGCGAACGGCAGCGCCTCGGCGTCGGCCTCGCGGTAGTCCAGCGGCAGGCCTTCGGCGTTGGCGCGGCTGCGGGCGCGCTCCAGCAGCGCCGGCACATAGTCGCTGGCGACCACCTTGCAGAAGCGTCGCGCTGCCGCCAGCGAAGCGTTGCCGTTGCCGGCGGCGACATCGAGTACGTGCTGGCCGGCGCGCAGGTCGAGGGCCTCGCACAGTTCCTCGCCGGTGATCTGCAGCGTGACACCGATGCGGGCGTAGTCGCCGGAGCTCCAGGTGGCCTGCTGGCGGGCCTTGATGGCGACGTAGTCGGGGGCGGCGGGGCGGCTCAGGGTGGCGGTTTGCATGAATGTCTCTCCTTGGGTTCGATCGGATCGTCGTGTCCGGCCGGCGCTTCCGTTCGTCGCCGGATCACGTGGCAGAGACCATTCGCCGGCCGCCGCGCCGACTTGGGCGGGCGGTGGGGATTCGTTGGGGATTGGCCGGTGG
>JBNLET010000112.1:0-10269 GCA_050305135.1 Rhodocyclaceae bacterium
CATGCCTACGCCAGCGGCGAGGCCCGCGCAAAAGAGAAGTCTTCCGATCCAAGGGCCTACGGGAGGCCGCACGGCCACGCCGCTGCTACACCGGCAATTCGGAGGTCAGCTTGATCTTCTGCATCGGGATGTCGGTCTTGACGTTCTGCACGCCCCTGATGTGGGTCAGGTGCTCGCTCAGGAAGCGCCGGTATTCGTCCAGGTCGGCGGCGACGACGCGCAGCAGGAAGTCGCAGTCGCCGGCCATCAGGTGGCATTCGACGACCTCGGGCAGCAGGCGGATCTGCTCGGTGAAGTGGTTCACCGTCTCGGCATCCTGCCCCTTCAGCCAGACGCGGGCGAATATCGTCAGGCCCTTGCCGACCTTGGCGGCATTGAGCACCGCGACATAGCGCTCGATGACGCCGGCCTCCTCCAGCAGCCTGACCCGGCGCAGGCAGGGCGACGGCGACAGGCCGACCTGCTGGGCGAGTTCGACGTTCTGCAGCCGGCCGTTCCTTTGCAAGGCGTTCAGGATGTGGCGATCGATCGCGTCGAGCTTCATTGAAATCTCCAACCACTGATCAAGCCATCACTGGCAGTTGATGCCAATACTTAACCTTTGGATGGCAACAACGCAACCAAATTCTACGGCCATTGGCAGACAATGGAAGCATCTTGAGGAGATGTCATGACCGCTTCCACACTGGCCCTGGCGGCCCCCGCCCGATCCGCCCGCCGCACCGAATTCCGGCGCGGCCTGCGCGCCTCGCTGCCGGTGATGCTCGGCTTCGCTCCGTTCGCGCTGGTGCTCGGCGCGCAGGCGGCGCAGAAGGGGCTTTCGACCCTCGAAGTGCCACTGTTGAGCGGGCTCAATTTCGCCGGCGGGTCCGAATTCACCGCCATCCGGCTGTGGACCTCGCCCCCCCACGTGCTGCTGATCGTCGCGATGTCGTTCCTGGTCAATTGCCGCCACATCCTGATGGGCGCGGCGCTCGCGCCCTACCTCGGCCATCTGCCGCGCCGCCAAGCTCTGCCGGCGCTGTTCCTGATGTGCGACGAGAGCTGGGCGATGGCGCTCGCCGACGCGCGGCAGCGCTCGGCCCGCTGCCTCAGCCTCGCCTACTACCTGGGCGTGTCCGCCGGACTGTATCTGAGCTGGGTGGTGTTCACGGCGCTCGGCGCCGCCCTCGGCCCGGCCGTCGGCAACCTCGAGCGCTACGGCTTCGACATGGCCTTCACGGCCGTCTTCCTGGTGCTGCTGCGCGGCATGTGGCGCGGCACGAGGCGCTGCCGCCCGTGGCTGGTCAGCCTCGTCGTCGCAGCGACGACCTGCCTGTTCGTGCCCGGCGCCTGGTACGTGGCCGCCGGTACCGCGGCCGGGCTGGCCGCGGCACTGTGGCTCGGGGAGGAAGCATGATCGACGCGACGACGCTGGCGACCATCGTGCTGATGGCCGCCTCCACCTACCTGACGCGCATCCTCGGCTACCTGGCACTGCACAGGCGCAGCCTCGGCCCCCGCACGCGCGCCCTGCTCGACCAGCTGCCCGGCTGCGTACTGGTCGCGGTGATCGCGCCGGCCTTCGTTTCCAACCAGCCGGCCAGCCTGCTGGCGCTCGCGATCACGCTGCTGGCGGCCAGCCGGCTGTCGCTGCTGCCGACCGTGCTTATCGGCGTCGCCGCCACCGGCGCGCTGCGCCACCTGCTCGGCTAGCAAATCGTCGGCCGTTGATTGACGTTAACGTCAATGGAATGGGCCGGACAATACCAACCAGCATGGGCAAGGCCGCGGTCAGCCGCCGGCCGCGCGCGCAGCGTGCCGACCGACCTATCGCGCCATGCCCGCCCGGCAAGACCGGATTCGACCGACAGAGAAAACGACTTGTCCAAGCTCCAAAGCCCGGCCGTGCCCTGCCACGACCACTGGATCCAGCACCCGCAGGGACGCATCTTCGCCCGCGTCTGGACCCCCGGCGAAGATTCACGGTTGGCCGGATCCGCCAGCCCGATCGTGCTGTTCCACGACTCCCTCGGCTGCGTCGAGCTGTGGCGCGATTTCCCGGCCGAGCTGAGCGTCGCCACCGGCAGACCGGTCGTCGCCTACGACCGCTTCGGCTTCGGCCGCTCCGATCCGCGCACCGAGCGGCCGGGGCTGGATTTCGTTGCCGACGAGGCGCGGCGGTGGTTTCCGCTGCTGCGCGAGCAACTCGGATTCGCGCGTTTCATCGCCTGCGGCCACAGCGTCGGCGGCATGGCCGTCAATTGCGCCGCCGCCTTCGGCACCGACTGCGAGGCGCTGGTCACCGTGGCGGCGCAGGTGTTCCCGGAGGATCGCACGTTGGCCGGCATCACGGCCGCCAAGCAGCAGTTCCAGGACGAGGCGCAGGTGCGGCGCCTGGAGCGCTACCACGGCGACAAGGCACGCTGGGTGCTCAAGGCCTGGACCGAGAACTGGCTGCATCCGGACTTCGCCGCCTGGTCGCTGGCCGAGGTGCTGCCGCGCGTGAGCTGCCCGGTGCTGGCGATCCACGGCATCCACGACGAATACGGCTCGACCTACCATCCGGAAACGATCGGCCGACTCAGCGGCGGACCGTCACAGGTCGAGATCCTGCCCGACACCTGCCACGTACGTCACCGCGAGCGCCCGGCCACCGTGCTGCAGCTGGTCGCCGACTTCATCGCGCCGTTGCGCTGAGCGACGCGGCGCCCGGCGCGAAGCCGTCCGCCACACGATCCGCGCAAGAAGGCCTGGCACCCCAGCCGAGACGACGAGCGGATCGGTGCGCATCCACTCGCGCTCATCATGTCGCGACGCAGCATCCGACTCTTTTCGCATAGAATGCCGGCATTGCCGTCCACGACACGGCTCGATCCCCCTCTGAACCGACCCCCCTGCCATGGAACCAAGCCCAGCCCACGCCCTCCGTTCGGCATCCGACCCCGCCCCCCGACAAGCGGGCGAGTTCGGCGAGCTGCGCGTGGCGGTCATCCTGCCTTGCTACAACGAGCAGGAGGCGGTCGCCCAGGTGGTCGCAGATTTTCGCGCGGCGCTACCGCATGCGCGCATCTGCGTTTTCGACAACGATTCCAGCGACGCCACCCGGGACAGGGCCGTCGCGGCCGGCGCGGAGGTCTTCCACGTCGCACTTCCCGGCAAGGGCAACGTCGTGCGCCGCATGTTCGCCGACATCGAGGCCGATCTCTACGTACTGGCCGACGGCGATGCGACCTACCATGCGGCCAGCGCACCGGCGCTGATCCATCGCCTGCTCGAGGAGCGGCTCGACATGGTGGTCGGCACCCGCGTACATGAGCAGCAGGAGGCCTACCGGCCCGGCCATCAGTTCGGCAATCGATTGCTGACGCGTTCGATGGGCTGGATCTTCGGCGGCCGCTTCACCGACATGCTGTCCGGCTACCGCGTGTTCTCGCGCCGCTTCGTCAAGTCGTTTCCCGCCATGTCGCACGGCTTCGAGATCGAGACCGAGCTGACCATCCATGCGCTGGAACTGCGCATGCCCTATGCCGAGGCGGCGACGCCCTACGGCGTGCGCGCCGAGGGTTCGCAGAGCAAGCTGCGGACGTACTCGGACGGGGCCCGCATCCTGTCCATGATCGTGCGCCTGTTCGCGATCGAAAGACCGTTCCGCTTCTACGGCCTGCTGGCCGCGGCGCTGGCTGCGACATCGATCGTGCTCGGCGTGCCGCTGCTCGCGACCTACCTGCAGACGGGCCTGGTGCCGCGTTTTCCGACCGCCATCCTGAGCACCGGCATCGGCATCCTGTCGGCCCTCAGCTTCATCACCGGCCTGGTGCTCGAAACCGTCACCGTCGGACGCCGCGAAAACAAGCAGTTGCACTATCTTTCGGCCAGCCCCGTGCCGCGCCCCCGGGGCGCGCCGTGAAGCAAGTGCTGCAGTTCGTCGGCGCCAGCGTGCTGCCGCCGGCCACGTCCGGACTGGGTCCGTCCTACGGTCGCCTGCCGTCGTTCGGCCGTGCCGGCGCGATCAACCTGGCCTGCAGCTCGCAGCCGATCCATCTGTTCGACCTCGATCGGGTCCGGCCGCTTGCCGCGGCGGTCGGCACGGCTGCGAACGTCACGCTCGGCAGGCGTTTCGTGTCTACCACCTGCCGCGGCGGCGAGTGCTGCGGCCATGGCTGACACGGCCCGCCCGCCGCCGCGATCGCTGCCCTGGATGGCCTTCGCGCTGGCGCTGGCCGGTGCCGCCTTTTCACTGCACGCGCACTACCCGGGCCACATCAACCCGGACTCCTTCCAGCAACTCAGGCAGATCCTCGACGGCAGGTTGGAGGACTGGCACTCGCCGTTCATGGCGATGGTATGGTCGCAGTTGCTCGAGTTCCTGCCCGGCCCGGTGGGCTTCATCGTGCTCGTCAACGGGCTGGTGTGGGGAAGCCTGGCGATGCTCGCAACGGCCGTCGGCCGGCGCTGCGGCATGCCGGCCCTGCTGCTGGTCGCCCTACCGCTGCTGCCCGGAGTGTCCAATTATCTCGGCAACGTGCACAAGGACGCGCTGCTGGTGGCATGGCTGCTGAGCGCCTGCTGCGCCGCATTCCTCGCCGGGCGACAGCGTCCCGCGCTCAGCGCGCGCCTGGCCCAGGCGGCCGCCAACGTGTTGCTGCTGGCCGCGTTCCTGACGCGGCCGAACGCAATCTTCGCGCTGCTGCCGCTGCTGCTCTATGCCAACCGCCGCCTGCGCCCGCGCGGCATGGTGCTGGCGACGCTGGCGGCGACCCTCTCGATGCCGGTCGTGATGACGCTGCAGAACAGGCTGCTGGAGGTCAAGCCGATGCACGGCGGCGACAGCATCAAGACCTTCCACCTGCTAGCCTTGTCGTATTTCGAAGGGCGCAACCTGTTTCCCGGGGCATGGAGCGAGGAACAGTCCGATCGCATCGTCAACGCCTGCTACACGCCCGTGCAATGGGACAACGCATCTCGCTGGGGCAAGTGCGGCTTCATTTACCACAGCTTGGAACGCCAGGGCCTGTGGGGCTCCAGCGAGTTGACCAAGCGCTGGCTCGGCGAACTGGCACGCCACCCGCTCGAAGCCTACTCCGCGATGGCGGCGACCTTCCGCAAGAGCGTCCGCAATCCGAACAGCCGGGTGATGCTCTATCGATCGTCCACTTCCGAACGCATCAATTGGGTGATCCAGACCGATCCGCCCCGACTCAGCACGCGACTCGCGCGCCGCTACCTGCACGGCCGCTTCAACGACCTGCTCGGCCGTCCCTGGCTGTTCGCGATGGTTTCCGCGCTCGCCGTCGCCTGGTTGTTCGGCGCCCGCCTGCTGGCGCTCGCCGAGGGTCGCCTGGCGCTGGCGGTGTTGTGCTCGGGCATGCTCTACCAGAGCAGCTATTTCGCAACCACGGTGTCGGCCGAGGCACGCTACTTCTACTGGAGCGCAGTGGCCGCCTGGCTCGGCATGGCGCTCACCGCACTGGCGGCGCTCGCCCGGCGCCGCGGCACCCTGCCGGCGATGGCACCGGAGCCGGGCTTGCGCCTCGCCGTCGCGCTGCTGACCGGATTGAGCGTCGGTCTCGTCGCAGGCCCGTTCAAGCTGCCCACCGAAAGGCGAACGGTGCACATCGAAGTTCTGGGCGCGGCGCCGATCACGGTCACCAAGCTGAGGACCGCTTCGATACCGAACTGGATGGCGATCGGTCTCGAAGGGCGAGTCGAAGCGCCCGGATGGCGGCGCGACGGCCCGGCCTATAGCGCGGACGGCCGTGCGGGCGTCCTCACCGCCACCATCACGACGCTGCTGCAAGACCTGGAGTTGGAGTACCGCACCGGCCCCGGGCTGGGGCGCATGCGAGTTACTACGGAAGGCTTCGACCACGTCATCGACACCGCCGCGCCGCAGGCGGGCACGCAGCGCCGACTGCTGCCGCCTCCGCCCGGCTCGTCGGGCAGGCGCCGTCATGCCTCGCCCGCCGCTGCGCTGAAGGTTGCCGCCTGGCTGATCGTGGTGGGCGGCGCCGTGATGCTGCTCGGTGGCGCGAGCTCCGGCCGCAGGCGCAGGCCGCGCACTTCGGCGAGCGGCTCACCGGAGCCGTGGCGCGCCGTACCCGCTCGAGGCGGCTCGACGTAGCCGCTTCCGTCGGGACGCAGAGCGATGGCGCCGGGCTCAGCCCTCGAGCAGGCTGCGCAGCATCCAGGCGGTCTTTTCGTGCACCTGCATGCGCTGCGTCAGCAGGTCGGCAGTGGGCTCGTCGCTCACCTCGGACACCAGCGGCATCAGTTCGCGCGCGGTCTTGACCACCGCCTCCTGGCCCTTGACCAGCAGCCGGATCATCTCCTCCGCGGCCGGCACGGCGGACGGCTCCTCGATGCGGGTCAGTGCCGCGAAGGCCTTGTAGGTGCCCGGTGCAGGCTCGCCGAGCGCGCGGATGCGCTCGGCGATCAGGTCCACCGCCAGCGCCAGCTCGTTGTACTGCGCCTCGAACATCAGGTGCAGCGTGTTGAACATCGGGCCGGTCACGTTCCAGTGGAAATTGTGCGTCATCAGGTACAAGGTGTAGCTGTCGGCGAGCAGGCGCGACAGGCCCTGGGTGATGCGCTGGCGTTCTTCCTTGCCGATTCCGATGTCGATGTCCATGGCTTTCTCCTGGCGTTTGCAATATCGATGCGCCAAGGTTATCGCCGCCGGGCGCGCAGGGCCAATCAAAGCTCGCGATCATCACGATAAGCCGTGCCTATCCGGCCGGCGGCGCGCTTCGAGGACGGCCGCCGGCACGACGCCGCGGGCGCGATGTCCTACGTAAGTTTGGTCGAAGCGGATACGACCAAGCCCGAGGCTGCAGCGAACGGGCGGCGGCGCGCAGCATCGGACCGAGCCGGTCCAGCGCGTTGCCCGCCGCGCCCCTGCGCCAGGCACCGCAACAGGAGAGAAGACACAATGAAGAGCTACCAGCGGAACGAAGCCGCCATCGCCGCGCTGGGCCCCGAGCAGTTTCGGGTCACCCAGCAGAGCGGCACCGAACACCCGGGCAGCGGCGAATACCTTCACAACGACGCGCCGGGCATCTACGTGGACCTCGTGTCGGGCGAACCGCTGTTCGCCTCGAGCGACAAGTTCGAGTCGGGCTGCGGCTGGCCCAGCTTCACGAAGCCGATCGAGCATGCATTCGTCAGCGAGTTGCGCGATACCAGCCACGGCATGATCCGCACCGAGGTGCGCTCGACCCACGGCGACAGCCACCTGGGCCACGTCTTCCCGGACGGTCCGCGCGAGCGCGGCGGCCTGCGCTACTGCATCAATTCGGCGGCCCTGCGTTTCATTCCGCTCGAGCGGATGGAGGCCGAGGGCTACGGCGAGTACATCGACCAAGTGGAGGTGCGATGATGACCCAATCGGAACGCGCAGTGCTGGCGGGCGGATGCTTCTGGGGCATGCAGGCCCTGATCCGCCGCCTGCCGGGGGTGCTCGCCACCCGCGTCGGCTACACCGGTGGCGACGTCGCCCACGCCACCTACCGCAATCACGGCAGCCACGCGGAAGGCATCGAAGTGGTGTTCGATCCGGATCGACTGAGCTACCGGCGCCTGCTGGAGTTCTTCTTCCAGATCCACGACCCGACCACCCGCCATCGCCAGGGCAACGATGTCGGCCCGTCCTACCGCTCGGCCATCTACTACAGCGACGAACGGCAGCGGCAGGTCGCACTCGACACCATCGCCGACGTCGAGGCGTCCGGCCTGTGGCCCGGCCGGGTGGTGACCGAGCTCGAACCAGTCGGCGAATTCTGGCAGGCCGAGCTGGAGCATCAGGACTATCTGGAGCGCTTTCCCGGCGGCTATACCTGCCACTTCCCGCGCCCCGGCTGGGTACTGCCGAAGCGCGCCGCCTAGCCCGGCGGACGGCGGCCCGCGGCGGCGGCAGCCGATCGGCACGCCGCGCCGGGGCGTGCCCGAAGTGTAGGGCGCGCACTATAGTTGGAGGACTTGGCCGACTGCGGAGGCGAACCGTGATCCTGGAACAATTCCGAAACGGCGGCTGCCTGTCCTACCTGGTGGGCTGCGAACAGCGCTGCAGTGCGCTGATCATCGACCCCGAGATCAACCTGGTGGATCGCTACCAGGCCACCGCCGCCCGCCATGGCCTGCAACTGCACTACCTGGTGGATACCCATACCCACGCCGATCACTTCTCGGCCAGCCGCAAGCTGGGCCGCCGCCTGGAACTGCCGATCGTCATGCACCGGGCGAGCCCGGCGCCCTTCGTCGACATCCGGGTCGACGACGGCGAGTGCCTGATCGTCGGCCAGCTCCGGCTACACGTGCTGCACACGCCCGGCCACACCGCCGATTCGATCTGCCTGGCGGTGGAAGACTGCGTGTTCACCGGCGACACGCTGCTGATCGGCGCCACCGGCCGCACCGACCTGCCGAGCGGCAATCCGTCCCAGCTCTACGACAGCCTGTTCGGCTGCCTGCTGAAGCTGCCGCCCGAGACGCGCGTCTTCCCCGCCCACAACTACCGCGACCAGTCGAGTACGACGATCGGCGCGGAGCTGGCCACCAATCCACGCCTGCAGGTGGACGGCCGCGAGGCCTTCATCGAGCTGATGAACAACCTCGACCTGAAGGCGCCGGACCACCTGACCGAGGCGCTGCGCGTCAATTGCAGCGGCGGCCGCTCGGTGGCGCAGCTGATCAGCGAGGCGGCCGACCAGATCGCCTTCATGGCGATCGACGAAGTGCGCCGGCGCATCGACGACCCGGCCGACGACCTGGTGGTGCTCGACGTGCGCGAGTCCGAGGCCTACCGCAATGGCCACATTCCAGGCGCGCGCCACGTGCCGCGCGGCCAGCTGGAGCTGCGCGTCGACAGCGTGCTGCCGGACCCGATGCAGCGCATCGTCGTCTATTGCGAATTCGGCAAGATCTCCACGCTGGCCACCGCGATGCTGCGCGGCATCGGTTTTTCCCGCGCCGTGGCGCTGGACGGCGGCTTCCGCCAATGGCGCGATTCGGGCTATGCGGTCGAGACCTCGGCCGAGGGCTGACGGCAGGACAGCGCCGATGAAGCACAAGGTCCTGCTGCTGCTCGCCACGCTGCTTCACCCCATGCTCGCGCCGCCCGTGTCGGCGCAGCAAGAGGAGGCCCAGATGACACTCGAACTGAACTCGTCCGCGTTCTCCCACGGCGGCGAGATCCCGTCCAAATACACCTGCCAGGGCGAGGACATCTCGCCACCGCTCGCCTGGTCCGGCGTGCCGGACGGCGCCAAGAGCCTGGCCCTGATCGTCGACGATCCCGACGCCCCCGATCCGGCGGCACCGAAGATGACCTGGGTGCACTGGGTGCTGTACAACATCCCGCCCGGCACCCGCTCGCTCGCCGAAGCCAGCCGCCAGCCACCCGCCGGCGCCCTGCCGGGCCTGAACGACTGGCAGCGCACCGGCTACGGCGGCCCCTGCCCGCCGATCGGCCGCCACCGCTATTTCCACAAGCTGTACGCGCTCGACACACTGCTGCCCGACCTCGGCCGGCCATCGAAGGCCGCGCTCGAGGCGCGCATGCAGGGCCATGTGATCGCCCAGGCCGAACTGGTCGGGACCTACCAGAAACAGCGCTGAGCGGCCGGGCGCCGTCGCCCGCGCCGACTCACGGCGCCGCCAGCCGGCCGAGAAACAGGATCGCGCCGCTCGCACGGTGGCGGATCGCGAACAGGAAGGGATGGTCGGCGACGAACGGAATCGGCGCTGCGACCGGCGCGGCCGTGCCGGCACGCATCAGCACCGCGGTGGCCGCGGCGGCTTCGGTGCCGTGCTCGTCGACGCCGACGAAGGCCTTGTGCAGCACGCCGCCGATCAGAACCGGCTCCTGCGAGCTGATGCCGCCGAAATCCGCGCCGGAATCGCTGAAGGCGAGCGGCATCCCCATCGCGCCCAGCGTGGCGCCGAGGTCGAAATCGCTGGTGAAGCTGAAGCGCGGGACCTTCAAGTCCAGCCGGCGCGATTGCAGGCCGCCGATCCAGCTCGCGAACCGTTCCGCCGTCAGCGACTTCTCGATGGCGTCCAATCCGTCGCGCCGGCGCGGCAGCACGATCAGCATCGAACATGCGTCGCCGCGATAAGGCAGTTCGGCCACCTGCACCTCGGCCGCCTCGAAGTAGCCGAACCCGCCCACGCGGCGCATCAGCGGCACACTGCGCGCCTCGGCACCGCCACCGTACCAGTTCGCCTCGGCGGTGGCCGCCGCGCTGAAGGCCTCGGCCCAGTTGGCCTTGAAGTACAAGGCATTGACCAGCA
>JBNLET010000113.1:0-10428 GCA_050305135.1 Rhodocyclaceae bacterium
GTCTGCTTGCCGTCCTCGGCCTTGACGAAGACCTGGCCCAGCAGCGTGACGTCCTTCAGGTACTTGGCCACGGTGCCGTCGGCGATCTTGTCCAGCATCGCTTCCGGCTTGCCGGCCTCGCGCGCCTTCTCGATCGCGATGCGGCGCTCGGATTCCAGCAACTCGGCCGGCACGCCGCTGGCGTCCACCGCCTTCGGCTTGCTGGCCGCAATGTGCATCGCCAGGTCCTTGCCGAGCTGCTCGTCGCCGCCGACCAGGTCCACCAGCACCCCGATGCGCGAGCCGTGCACGTAGCTCGACACGGCGCCCTGCGCCTCGATCCGCTCGAAGCGGCGGATGCTCATGTTCTCGCCGATCTTGCCGACCAGCGCGGTGCGGGTTTCCTCGACCGTCTTGTCGCCCAGCTTGAGCGCCGACAGCGCTTCCACGTCGGCCGGGTTGTGCTCGGCCACCAGCTTTGCGACGCTGCCGGCCAGCGCGACGAAATCGTCGTTCTTCGAGACGAAGTCGGTCTCGCAGTTCAGCTCGACCATCGCGGCCAGCTTGCCGCCGGCCGCCACTTCGATGCCGACGATGCCTTCCGCGGTGATGCGGCTGGCCGCCTTGGTCGCCTTGTTGCCCAGCTTGACGCGGAGGAGCTCCTCCGCCTTGCTCAGGTCGCCGTCCGCTTCGGTCAGCGCCTTCTTGCATTCCATCATCGGCGCGTCGGTCTTCTCGCGCAGCTCCTTGACCATGCCTGCGGTGATTGCCGCCATGCTTGCTCCTGCTTGTAATCTCTGGATTCTGTGACTGCCTGCTGGCAAGAGAAGCGCCGCTCAGGCCTCCTCTTCGCCCGCCTCTTCCTCGACCTCGACGAATTCGTCCGAACCGGCGGCGACGATCTCCTGCACCACCTGGTTGCGGCCGGCCAGCACCGCGTCGGCCACGCCGCGGGCGTACAGCCGGATCGCGCGCGAGGAATCGTCGTTGCCCGGGATGACGTAGTCGATCGGCTCCGGCGAATGGTTGGTATCGACCACCGCGACGACCGGAATACCCAGCTTCTTGGCCTCGGTGACCGCGATCTTGTGGTAGCCGACGTCGATCACGAACAGCGCGTCAGGCAGGCCGCCCATGTCCTTGATGCCGCCGATGCTCTTCTGCAGCTTGCCGATCTCGCGACTGGTCATCAGCGCTTCCTTCTTCGAAAGACGCTCCATCGAGCCGTCTTCCTGCATGCCTTCCATTTCCTTCAGGCGCTTGATGGACTGCTTGACGGTATTGAAGTTGGTCAGCATGCCGCCGAGCCAGCGCTCGTCGACATACGGCATGCCGGCACGCTGGGCCTCTTCGGCGACGATTTCGCGCGCCTGGCGCTTGGTGCCGACGAACAGGATCGTGCCGCGGTTGGCCGCCAGCTTGCGGACGAACTCCATGGCCTCCTGGTACTTGACCATGGTCGTCTCGAGATTGACGATGTGGATCTTGTTGCGCTGGCCGAAGATGTAGGGGGCCATGCGCGGGTTCCAGAAACGGGTCTGGTGACCGAAGTGAACGCCTGCTTCGAGCATCTGGCGCATCGTGACGGACATAGGTAACTCCAAATCTAAGGGTTGAGCCTCCGCCGGACATGCGCCGGGCGGGCCCGATGCCCGCCCGCACCCTCGTGGACCGGATCATGAAACGCATCGACGATTCATGATCCACGGTATCCGTCCGGCGTGTGGATTTTGGCCGGCCATCGACCGGTCAAGCCCGCGAGTATAACCCCCGCCGCAAGCGGGGCTCAAGTTTCCGATGGGTTTCGAGAGCCGCGCTCGATTGCCGCGAAAGGCGCCATGAGCTAGGCTCTGGACGACGCGAGCGACGAAAACGAGAATCATGAGCATCACCATCAAGACCCCGACAGACATAGAGAAGATGCGCATCGCCGGCAGGCTGGCGTCGGAAGTGCTGGATTTCATCGAACCGCACATCGAAGCGGGCGTTACGACCGATGAACTCGACCGGCTGTGCCACGACTACATGGTCGATGTGCAGGGCTGCGTTCCTGCGCCGCTGAACTACGCGCCGCCGGGCTACCCGCCCTACCCGAAATCGATCTGCACCTCGATCAACCATCAGATCTGCCACGGCGTGCCGGGCCCGAAGGCGCTCAAGAAGGGCGACATCGTCAATCTCGACATCACCGTCATCAAGGACGGCTACCACGGCGACACCAGCCGCATGTTCCAGGTCGGCGCCACCTCGATCCTGGCCAAGCGCCTGTGCCAGGTGACCTTCGAGTGCCTGTGGCTGGGCATCGCCCAGGTGCGCCCGGGTGCACGCCTGGGCGACATCGGCCACGCGATCCAGAAGCACGCCGAGGGCAACGGCTTTTCGGTAGTGCGCGAATTCTGCGGCCACGGCATCGGGCTCAAGTTCCACGAGGAACCCCAGGTGCTGCACTACGGCCGCCCGAACACCGGCATCGAACTGCGCGAAGGGATGATCTTCACGATCGAGCCGATGATCAATGCCGGCAAGGCGGCGATCTCCGAACTGCCCGACGGCTGGACCATCGTCACCAAGGACCGCAGCCTGTCGGCGCAGTGGGAGCACACCATCCTGGTGACCGCACAGGGGGCGGAGGTGCTGACGCTGTCCGACGGCGCGCCGGCTGCGCCCGATCTCCTCGAGCGCCAGAGCGCCTGATGAGCACGACGCCCGTCGCGAGCGGGGAGCTCGAGGCGCTGATCGCCCGCACCCGGCAGGAGCACCAGCAGGGATTCGAACGCCTGGTGGCCCAGTACCGCAAGCGGCCGGTCACCGGCCCGATGCTGCAGGGCCGCAGCAAGCTGGTGGACGGCATCCTGGCAACGCTGTGGCAGGGCTTCGAGATGCCGTCCGAGCTGGCCCTGGTGGCGGTCGGTGGCTACGGCCGCGGCGAGCTCTACCCCTTCTCGGACGTGGACATCCTGATCCTGCTGCCGGGCGGGGAAACGCCCGAGCTGCGTGCCCGCATCAGCGGCCTGGTCACCGCGCTGTGGGACATCGGCCTGGAGGTCGGCCAGAGTGTGCGCACGATCGACGACTGCGTGCACGAGGCCGACGACGACATCACCGTGCAGACCAACCTGCTCGAGGCGCGCCTGCTGGTCGGCGACGAGGAACTGTTCGGTCGCTTCCGCGCTGCGCTGTTCGCCGGCTTGGCGGTGCCGGCCTTCTTCAGCGCCAAGAGCTCGGAGCAGGAACAACGCTACGCCCGCTACGAGGACACGCCCTACGCGCTGGAGCCGAACTGCAAGGAGAGCCCGGGCGGCCTGCGCGACCTGCAGATGCTGGTCTGGATCAGCCGCGCGGCCGGCTTCCGCGACGACTGGCGCGAGCTGCTGCGCCACGGCCTGGTGACCGGCTCGGAGGCGCGCGAACTGCGCGAGGTGGAGCGCTTCCTGCAGCACACCCGGATCCGGCTTCACCTATTGGCCGGCCGACGCGAGGACCGGCTGCTGTTCGACCACCAGGAGAAGCTGGCGCGGGCCTTCGGCTGCGAGCCGCAGGGCGGCAAACGGGCCTCCGAGGTGTTCATGCAGAGCTACTACATCAACGCCAAGAAGGTCACCCAGCTCAACACCATCCTGCTGCTGAACTTCTCGGAGCAATTCCTCAGCGACGATTCGGCGCCGGCGATGATCGTCAACGAGGATTTCCAGACCGTGCGCGAGTTGCTGGACATCCGCGACGACGGCGTCTTCGGCCGCCACCCCCGGGCGATGCTGGAATGCCTGCGCATCCTGCAGCAGCGCTCGGAACTGAAGGGCCTGACGGCGCGCACGCTGCGCGCGGTGTGGCAGCACCGCAACCGCGTCAATGCCGAATTCCGCGCCGATCCGGACAACCGCGCGCTGTTCCTGTCGCTGTTCCAGCAGCGCCGCGGCATCGTTTCGAGCTTCCGCCGGCTGAACCAGTTCGGCCTGCTTTCGCGCTACCTGCCGCCTTGGAACAAGATCCTGTGCCAGATGCAGCACGACCTGTTCCACGTGTATACGGTGGACCAGCACTGCCTGATGGTGATGCGCAACCTGCGCCGCTTCACGATGGCCGAGCATGCGCACGAATATCCGCTGATGAGCCGGCTGATGTTCGCCTTCGAGAACCACTGGCTGCTGTACGTCGCGGCGCTGTTCCACGATATCGCCAAGGGCCGCGGCGGCGACCACTCGGAGCTGGGCACCGTCGATGCGCGCAGCTTCTGCGAGGAACACGAACTGGCGCCCGAGCACACCGACCTGGTGGTGTGGCTGGTGCGCCACCACCTGACCATGTCCCACGTGGCGCAGAAGCAGGACATCGGCGACCCGCAGGTGATCGGCCGCTTCGCCGGCCTGGTCGGCGACGAGACGCACCTGGCCGCGCTCTACCTGCTGACCCACGCCGACATCCGCGGCACCAGCCCGAAGGTCTGGAACGGCTGGAAGTCCAAACTGCTGGAGGACTTGTTCCACGCCACCCGCCGCCTGCTGCGCGGCGCGACGCCGCAGCAGGCGCTGGGCGCCGACGCCCGCATCGACGACGCGCGCCGGCTGCTGCGCTACTACGGCCTGCGGGCCGAGACCGAGAAGCCGTTCTGGCGCCACCTGGACCAGCTGTACTTCCTGCGCCACTCGCCCGACGAGATCGCATGGCACACGCGTCAGCTCTACTACCGGCCGGAACCGGAAGATGCGGTGATCAAGGCCCGCCTGGTGGAGACCGGCGACGCGATCCAGGTGATGGTCTATACGCCGGACGCGAAGGATCTGTTCAAACGGCTGTGCGGCTGCATCGCGCGGCTCGGCTTCACGATCCTGGATGCCAAGATCCACACCACCAAGCACGGCTACGCGCTCGACAGCTTCATGCTGCAGAACCCCGAGGAAGTGTCCCACTACCGCGACGTGATCGCGCTGCTGGAACACGAGATCGGCGCCCGGCTGTTCAGCGACCAGCCGATCGAACGGCCGCCCGGCGGGCGCGTGTCGCGCAAGCTGCGCCACTTCCCGATCACGCCGCGGGTCGACATCCGCCCCGACGAGGGTGGCCGGCACTACGTGCTGAGCCTGTCCGCGGCAGACCGGCCGTATCTGCTGTTCGACGTGGCGGACGTGCTGGCCTCCAGCAACGTCTCGCTGCATTCGGCGAAGATCGCGACGCTGGGCGAGCGGGTCGAGGACACCTTCGTCGTCAGCGGCGGCTCGCTGTCGAACAACCACACCGTGCTGAGGATCAAGCAGGAACTGCAGGAGCGGCTGGCGATCTAGCGCAGCGCTGCGCGGTGAGGAACCGATGCGTCTGGCACCTATCGGTCGTCTGAGGCCGGCTGAAGCCGGCCCTACCGGCAAACACGCTTCGGGCGGGTTGGTAGGGCCGGCTTCAGCCGGCCAGCGGCACTACCAAGACCGCGACACTGCAGACGCCCGGCGTTACACCCGCCGCTGCGCGGCCAGCTCACGGCAGTTCGCGCAGCGCCGCCACTTCCTGCTCGAAGCCGAACCAGGCCAAGTCCTTGATGCGGCTCGGATACAGCCTGCCGTCCAGATGGTCGCACTCGTGCTGGACGACGCGGGCATGAAAGCCGCTGACGGTGCGCTCGACGTGCCCGCCGAAGGCGTCCAGCCCGCTGTAGCGAACGTGATGATGGCGCGGTACCAGGCCGCGCAGTCCCGGCACCGACAGGCAGCCCTCCCAGTCCTCCACCATCTCCTCGCCGAGCGGAACGATCTCGGGATTGACCAGCACCGTCAGCGGCACCGGATCGGCCGCCGGATAGCGCGGATTCGAACGCACCTCGAACACCACCACGCGCAGCGGCACGCCGATCTGCGGCGCTGCCAGTCCGGCGCCGTCGAGCTGCCGCATGGTGTCGAGCATGTCCTCCACCAGCGTGTCGAGGCTTTTCGACGGCACCTCCTCCACTGCCTGGGCAATCTCCAGCAGGCGCGGATCGCCCATGCGCAGGACCGGTCGGATCATGTCTCGCACAGCCTCGCAAGGATCGCACGGACGCGCTCCATCGCCTCCTGCAGCACCGTTTCGATGCTGTCGAAACAGATCTCCTCGGTGCTGCTGCCGCGGCCGGCCGCGTAGTTGGCCACCACGTTGATCGCCGCATAAGCCATGTCCAGCTCGCGCGCCAGCGGCGCCTCCGGCATCGCCGTCATGCCGACCACCTCGGCGCCGTCGCGCTCGAGGCGGTCGATCTCGGCGGCGGTCTCGAGGCGCGGCCCCTGGGTGGTCGCGTAAACCGCGCCGTCCACCACCTCGACGCCGGCGTCGCCGGCCGCCTCGAGGATCCGCGCCCGCAGGCCGCCGTCGTAGGGCCGCGTGAAATCGATGTGGCGCACCGGATCCTCGCCGCCCTCGAAGTAGGTGGTCTTGCGTCCGGAGGTGTAGTCGATGATCTGGTCGGGCACCACCAGCACGCCGGGCCCCAGGCCGGCCCGGATGCCACCGACCGAAGCGACCGAGACCACCGACGTGACCTTGGCCTGCTTCAGCGCCCACATGTTGGCGCGGTAGTTCACCAGGTGAGGCGGGATCGTGTGGCCGTAGCCATGGCGAGCGAGGAACACCACCTGGCAGCCGCCCAGCGTGCCGAACATCAGCGCGCCCGACGGCTCGCCGTAGGGCGTGCGCGCCACCTCTCGGCGCGAGACGTCGAAATTGGCCAACTGGGTCAAGCCGCTACCGCCTATGATTGCCAGCATCCGCACCCTCCGATAGACCGGGCGGCGATCTTAGCACGGCCCTTCGCCCGCCCGCGGCGACCGGCCGGAAGCAGTCGGGCCGGCGCCCGTTCGGCGCCGCCGCCGACCGGCATGCTGCGACGCGCCATCATGTGCTAAGATTCCGTCCTTTTTTCAAAGACTTCCCGACCCCAATGGCCCGCTCCCTGCGCAATATCGCGATCATCGCACACGTCGACCACGGCAAGACCACGCTGGTCGACCAGCTTCTCCGCCAGTCCGGCACCTTCCGCGACAACCAGCAGGTGTCCGAACGGATCATGGACTCCAACGATCTGGAGCGCGAACGCGGCATCACGATCCTGTCGAAGAACTGCGCGATCGAATACAAGGACACCCACATCAACATCGTAGACACGCCGGGCCACGCCGACTTCGGCGGCGAGGTGGAGCGGGTGCTGTCGATGGTGGACGGCGTGCTGCTGCTGGTCGATGCGGTCGAGGGCCCGATGCCGCAGACCCGCTTCGTGACCCGCAAGGCGCTCGCGCTGGGCCTCAAGCCGATCGTCGTGATCAACAAGATCGACCGGCCGGGGTCGCGCCCCGACTGGGTCATCAATCACACCTTCGATCTGTTCGACAAGCTCGGCGCCACCGAGGAGCAGCTCGACTTCCCGGTGGTCTTCGCCTCGGCGCTGAACGGCTTCGCGATGCTCGACGCCGACGAGCCCGGCAGCAACATGGAGCCGCTGTTCGAAGCGATCCTGCAGCACGTGCCGGAACCCGACGTGCACGCCGACGCCCCGCTGCAGGTGCAGATCTGCTCGCTCGACTACTCGACCTACATCGGCCAGCTCGGCATCGGCCGCATCACGCGCGGCAGCATCCGGCCGAACCAGGAAGTCGTCGTGATGTACGGCAGCGAAAACCGCGGCAAGGCCAAGGTCAGCCAGGTGCTCGGCTTCACCGGCCTGGAGCGGGCGCCGACCGAGCTGGCCGAAGCCGGCGACATCGTGCTGGTGTCGGGCATCGACCAGGTCGGCATCGGCGTCACGCTGTGCGATCCGGAGCATCCCGAAGGCATGGCGCCGATCGCCGTGGACGAGCCGACGCTGACGATGAACTTCATGGTCAACACCTCGCCGCTGGCCGGCCGCGAAGGCAAGTTCGTCACCAGCCGCCAGATCCGCGAGCGCCTCGACCGCGAGCTGCTGAAGAACGTCGCGCTGCGGGTCGCCGCCACCGGCGATTCGGACGTCTTCGAGGTCTCCGGCCGCGGCGAACTCCACCTCACGATCCTGCTCGAAAACATGCGCCGCGAAGGCTACGAGCTGGCGGTCGGCCGCCCGCGCGTGGTGTACAAGGAGGTCGACGGGGTCAGGTGCGAGCCCTACGAGATGCTCACCGTCGACGTCGAGGACGAGCACCAGGGCGCCGTGATGGAGGAGCTGGGGCGCCGGCGCGGCGAGTTGCAGGACATGGCGCCGGACGGCAAGGGCCGCACCCGCCTCGAGTACCGCATCCCGGCCCGCGGCCTGATCGGCTTCCAGGGCGAGTTCCTGACGCTGACCCGCGGTACCGGCCTCGCCAGCCACGTCTTCGACGACTACGGACCGATGGCCGGCGCGATGGCCGAACGCCGCAACGGCGTGCTGGTGTCGCAGGAAGACGGCGCCGCGGTGGCCTATGCGCTGTGGAAGCTGCAGGATCGCGGGCGCATGTTCGTCAATCCGGGCGACGCGCTTTACGAGGGCATGATCATCGGCATCCACACGCGCGACAACGACCTGGTGGTGAACCCGATCAAGGGCAAGCAGCTCACCAACGTGCGCGCCTCCGGCACCGACGAGGCGGTGCGCCTGGTGCCGCCGATCCAACTGACGCTGGAGTCGGCCATCGAGTTCATCGCCGATGACGAAGTGGTCGAGATCACGCCGAAGAGCA
The DNA here is from genome assembly GCA_050305135.1 of Rhodocyclaceae bacterium. Lineage (GTDB taxonomy): Bacteria > Pseudomonadota > Gammaproteobacteria > Burkholderiales > Rhodocyclaceae > Cognatazoarcus. The sequence goes on from JBNLET010000113.1 coordinate 8,628, forward strand.
TCCGCCTGCGCAAGCGCCATCTGAAGGAGCACGAGCGCAAGCGCGCCAGCCGCGAAGCGTCCTGATCCGCGGCGACGGCGACGCAAAAAAAAGCACGGCCCGGGCCGTGCCTTTTCCATTGGGTGCTGCCGCTCAGGCTGCTTTCGGCGGCGCCTTTGCCTTCGCCTGCGCCTGCCGGCCTTCCAGATAGGCGGCGAACTCCTTGCCGACCTCGGGGTGCTTGAGGCCCAGTTCGAGCGTCGCCTGCAGGTAGCCCAGCTTGGAGCCGCAGTCGTAGCGCACCCCCTTGAACTGGTGCGCGAGCACCGCCTCTTCCTTCAGCAGCGAGGCGATCCCGTCGGTCAGCTGCAGCTCGCCGCCGGCGCCCGGCCGGATGCGGCGCAGGTGTTCGAAGATGCTGCCGGTCAGGATGTAGCGGCCGACCACCGCCAGCGTCGTCGGCGCCTCGGCCGGCTTCGGCTTCTCGACGATGCCGGTCACCCGCTGCACGTCGCCGCTGTCCCGCTCGGTGCTGACGATGCCGTAGCTGCCGGTCTGCTCGCGCGGCACGTTCATGACGCCGAGCACCGAGCAACGATGGTAGTCGAAGACGTCCACCATCTGCTTCATGATCGGTCCGCAGCCCTCCCCGTCCAGCAGGTCGTCTGCCAGCAACACCGCGAACGGGTCGTCGCCGACCACCGGTTCGGCACACAGCACCGCGTGGCCCAGGCCGAGCGCCTCGGGCTGCCGGATGTAGATGCAGTTCACGCCGCTCGGCACCGTGTCGCGGACGATCCTGAGCAGCGCGTCCTTGCCGCGCGCCTCGAGCTCGGTCTCCAGCTCGTAGGCCTTGTCGAAGTGATCCTCGATGGCCCGCTTCGAGCGCCCGGTGATGAACACCAGATCGGTCACGCCGGCCGCCACCGCCTCCTCGACGGCGTACTGGATCAGCGGCTTGTCGACGATCGGCATCATTTCCTTCGGGCTGGCCTTGGTGGCCGGCAGAAAGCGGCTCCCCATGCCGGCGACCGGAAAGACCGCCTTGGTGAGTTTCTTCATTGCTTGATGGCTCCTGTTTTCTTGCGTCTCAGGCGGGCTCGGCGGCTCCGGCCAGCAGCGCCTGCAGGCCCGCCTGGTCGAGCACCGCGATGCCCAGCGCCTGCGCCTTGTCGAGCTTGCTGCCGGCCTCGGCACCGGCGACGACGTAGTCGGTCTTCTTCGACACGGAACCGGCGACCCGGCCGCCCACGGCCTCGATCAGTTCCTTCGCCTGCTCGCGGCTCAGATCCGGCAGCGTGCCGGTCAGAACGAAGGTCTTGCCGACCAGCGGGCCGGCAGATCGGCGCGGCGCACTTTCGTCCCATTGCACCCCGGCAGCCTGCAATTCTTTCACGACTTCTACGTTGTGCGGCTCTTCGAAGAACTCTGCAACACTCTTGGCCACGATCGGACCCACGTCGGGCACCTGCTGCAGGCGTTCGACGTCGGCCGCCAGCAAGGCATCGAGCGAGCCGAAGTGGCGCGCCAGATCCTTGGCGGTGGTCTCGCCGACGTTGCGGACGCCGAGCGCGTAGATGAAGCGTGCCAGCGTCGTGTCCCGGCTCTTCTCGATCGCATCGAGCAGGTTGCGGGCGGACTTCTCGGCCATCCGGTCGAGTCCCATCAGGGTCGCAAGATCCAGCCGGTAGAGATCCGCCGGCGTCTTGACGAACCCCCCGTCCACCAGTTGGTCGACCAGCTTCTCGCCCAGCCCGTCCACGTCCATCGCCCGCCGGCCGGCGAAGTGCAGCAAGGCCTGCTTGCGCTGCGTGGGGCACAC
>JBNLET010000114.1:0-3950 GCA_050305135.1 Rhodocyclaceae bacterium
TCCGCGAACTGGCCGGCGTCGAAGTGCGGGCGGCGGTAGCACTTGTCGTGGATGCGCTGGCCGTAGAACATCTTCGGGCGGCCCTGGCGGTCCAGCTCGGGGATCTTGTCGAAGGTCAGCATGTAGGTGACCACGCCGGTCATCACCTCGGCGATCGGCGGGCAGCCCGGCACCTTGATGATCGGCTTGTCGTGGATCACCTTGTGCACCGGCGTGGCCTGGGTCGGGTTCGGCTTGGCCGCCTGCACGCAGCCCCAGGAGGCACAGGAGCCCCACGAGATGATGGCCTTGCAGTCGGCGGCGGTTTCGCGCAAGACCTCGACGAAGGGCCGGCCGCCGTGGATGCAGTACATGCCGTCCTCGTTCAGCGGCGGATTGCCCTCGACCGCCAGGATGTAGTTGCCCCTGTACTTCTGCTTGACCTCTTCGATGATCGCCTCGGCCTGGTGGCCGGCGGCGGCCATCAGCGTGTCGTCGTAGTCGAGCGACAGCATCGACAGCACCACGTCCTTGGTCAGCGGGTGGGCCGAGCGGATGAAGGACTCGGAGCAGCAGGTGCATTCCAGCCCGTGCAGCCACAGCACCGGCGTGCGCGGCTTGTTCTCGAGCGCGTGGGCGATCTTCGGCGCTGCAGCGGACCCCAGTCCGAGCGAGGTCGCGGTGAGCGAGCAGAACTTCAGAAAGCTGCGCCGCGTGATGCCCTGGCGGCGCAGGACTTCGTAGAAGGTTTCGGTCATGGAGCGGTCTCCCTGTGGTCTTGTCCCCGGCGGGTCCGGTCAGAACGGACCAAGAACCGTGCCAGTGCCGGCGCCCTCGAAAAACTTGATTCGAATCAATGGCGTCGGACGGGCACGCCGCCTGCCGCCGCCGGGCGCGGCTGGTAAGCGGCTTTCCATATCGCAAGCGCGGCTGCCTGCCGGGCGCCGGGCGTGCCGGCGGCACGAGCCGGCCTCCTCGGCTATACCGTGTTCATGCCCGCTGCGGCTGCCGCCGAAACCGGATAAGGTCTTGCCGCTCGTGCCGCCATCGACGCCAGGCGGCCGATGTCGAAATCGGCCGCGCCGAGACGACATGGCCTTGAACACCCCTCGAACAAGCCGTGGAGATCGCCATGCCCTACCTGCTCCTGATCGTCGAACCCCGTGGCCAGCGCGCCGAGCGCTCGGCCGAAGATGCCCAGGCGCGCTACGACGAAATGCTTGCCTTCGCCGCCGGCCTGAACGAACGCGGCCTGCTGCGCGCCGCCGAATCGCTGCGGGCCGACGAGCACGGCGTACGCGTCAGCAGCGGCGGCGACGGCCGCATGCAGTTGCGCGACGGGCCGTTCGCGGAGGCCAAGGAGATGGTCGGCGGATTCTTCCTGCTCGACGTGGCAACACGCGACGAAGCGGTCGAGATCGCCCGCCAGTGCCCGGCCGCGCGCTTCGCCACCGTCGAGGTGCGCGAGTGCGCACCGTGCAACGCCTGAGCGGTCCGCCGCCGGCACGACAGGAGAACGGACATGCCGCAACAGATCTTCGTCAATCTGCCGGTCGCGAACCTGCAGCGCTCGATCGACTTCTTCTCGGCGCTGGGCTTCAGCTTCAACCCGCAATGGACCGACGACACCGCGACCTGCATGGTGGTCGGCGAGAACATCTACGTGATGCTGCTGACGCACGAGAAATTCCAGAGCTTCACGCCCAAGGCGGTGGCCGACGCGCAGCAGGTGAGCGAAGTGCTGGTATGCCTGTCGCGCGACAGCCGCGAGGCGGTGGACCGCATGGTGAGCGGCGCGCTGGCGGCGGGCGGCAGCGCCTGCCGCGCGCCTGAGGACCACGGCTTCATGTACGGCCACAGCTTCCAGGACCCGGACGGCCACATCTGGGAACTGGTCTGGCTGGCACCGGCGGCCGCCTGAAGGTGGCCGACGAAGGCGCGATCCGCCGCCGCATCGAGGCCGTCTGGCGGCTCGAGGCGGCGCGCATCATCGCCCGCGTCGGCCACATCGTGCGCGACGTCGGCCTGGCCGAGGAATTCGCCCAGGATGCGTTGGTGGCGGCCCTCGAGCAGTGGCCGCGCGAGGGCGAGCCGGACAGCCCGGTGGCCTGGCTGACGACGGCCGCCAAGCGCCGCGCGCTGGACCACGTCCGCCACCGCCAGATGGCCGCCGGCAAGGCCTGCGAGATCGGCTACGAGCTGGACTTCCAGCATCTGGCGCGCAGCGACGAGCAGCAGCAGCGCATCGACCAGGCGCTCGACGACGAGATCGGCGACGACCTGCTGCGGCTGATGTTCACCGCCTGCCACCCGCTGCTGACGCCGGACGCCCGCTGCACGCTGACGCTGCGGGTGATGGGCGGCCTGACGACGGCCGAGATCGCGCGCGCCTATCTGAAGCCCGAAGCGACCATCGCGCAGCGCATCGTGCGCGCCAAGCGCAGCCTGGCCGCGGCCCGGGTGCCGTTCGAGGTGCCGCGCGGCGCCGAACTCGCCGAACGGCTCGACTCGGTGCTCGAGGTCATCTACCTGATCTTCAACGAAGGCTACGCCGCCAGCTCCGGTGAGGACTGGATCCGCCCCGGCCTGTGCGAGGAGGCCTTGCGCCTGGGCCGCGTGCTGTGCGGGCTGATGCCGGACGCGGGCGAGGTGTTCGGCCTGACCGCACTGATGGAGATCCAGGCCTCGCGCTTCCCGGCACGCCTCACCGCCGACGGCGAACCGGTGCTGCTGATGGAGCAGGACCGCAGCCGCTGGGACGCCTCGCTGATCCACCGCGGCCAGCAGGCGCTGGCCCGCGCCGAAGCCTGTCCGGGCCCGCTCGGGCCCTACGCGCTGCAGGCCGCGATCGCCGCCTGCCACGCCCGCGCGCGCCGCGCCGAGGACACCGACTGGCCGCGCATCGCGGCGCTGTACGACGTGCTGGCCCAGCTGGCGCCGTCGCCGGTGGTGGCGCTGAACCGGGCGGTGGCGGTGGCGATGGCGTTCGGGCCGGCGGCCGGGCTGGAGATCGTCGACGGCCTGGCCGGCGAACGACAACTGGCCGACTACCACCTGCTGCCCTGCGTGCGCGGCGACCTGCTGGCCCGCCTCGACCGCATCGACGAAGCGCGCGAGGAATTCCGCCGCGCCGCGACGATGACCGGCAACGCGCGCGAACGGGCTCTCCTGCTGGCGCGCGCCGCGCGCTGCGGCAAGACCGGCTGAACGAAGCGGCCGCCGGCGGACTTGTCGTCGCGCCGCCCTGCGTCCAATCTAGCAGAGGGCGGCGCAGCCGCGCGCGGCCCGCACACGGAACGACAGGAGACACCGCGATGAGCGATCTATACGGCGAACAGCACAAGGCATTGCAGCAGGCGTTCGGGACCGGGCCGCTGGCGGAGCGGATCGAGCAGCTAATCGTGCAGACCGAGATCGGCGACGACCACAAGGCCTTCATCGAGAGCCGCGACATGTTCTTTCTCGCCACGGTCGACCACCGCGGCTTTCCCAGCTGTTCCCACAAGGGCGGCCCGGCAGGCTTCGTGCGGGTGCTGGACGCCAGGACGCTGGCCTTTCCGAGCTACGACGGCAACGGCATGTTCCTGTCGGCCGGCAACGTCGCCGCCAACCCGCGCATCGGCATGCTGTTCATCGATTTCGAGACGCCGCACCGGCTGCGCGTGCATGGCACTGCCGCGATCGACCGCAACGATCCATTGCTCGGCGAGATGCCCGGTGCCGAACTGGTGCTGCGGGTGCGCGTCGAGGAGTTGTTCGTCAATTGCCCGCGCTACATCCACCGCCATCAGCGCATCGAAAGCTCGAAATACATCCCTCAGCCGGACTTCGAATCGCCACTGGCGCCGCAATGGAAACGCATCGACGCGATCCAGGACGTGCTGCCCGCGCGGGATGCCGACATCGGCGAGCGGCTCGGCACGATCACGGCCGAGGAATACGGCGAGCTGGTCGGCAAGGGGCAAGGCTGA
>JBNLET010000115.1:0-8793 GCA_050305135.1 Rhodocyclaceae bacterium
GCCACCTTGCTTGCAGGCCTGATGTTCTGCAGCGCGGCGGCGGTCGCCGCCGATTCCGAAACCGCCGACCTGCCGGAGAACATCCTCGCCAAGATGGCCCGCTACAAGGCCAAGCGCTTCAACGAGCCAAGCGACAAGTCCTTCATCGAGCGCCGCCGCGGCGACCAGTTCGGCACCTGCGGAGGCCTGAACGTCGGCAACGTGACCGCCGGCCGTGGCGTGCGCAGCATGCCTCGCCAGGTCAACGTGGTGATCTCCGGTGACGTGATCAACGCCAACAACAAGTGCAACTGAGGGAGACCGACGTGAGACTGCGACGCACCCTGACGACGATTGCACTGGCGGCCACGGCCCTCGGCGGCTGTTCGACCCTCGACACCAAGGGGCCGGTGATCCAGGCCGCCGAGGAAATGAAGGCCGGCCCGCAGAACAAGCCCTACCAGACCATCACTGGATTCACGCCGGCGCTGCAGTGCATGGACAACACGATGATCGTGTACGGCATCCGCGACCTGTCGGTGCTGGTCGAGGACCTGGTGGACAGCACCAAGAAAGTGGATGCCGGCACCAAGGACATGCTGGTCAGCGCGGTCTCGGCGATGAGCCGGCGCAGCCGCTCGATCCGGCTCGTGACCTTCGGCGCCGACGCCAGCAACCTGGCCAACTTCCTCTTCAATGCCGAGCAGAAGGGCGCCTACACGGTGGTGCCCGACTACGACATCCGCGGCTCGATCTCGCAGTTCGACGACAACCTGGCGAAGAAGCAGATCGACGGGGCGATCGGCATTAGCCGCCTCGGCATCGGCGCGGCGCGTACCGGCAGCGTGTCGATCCTGGGCCTCGACCTGACGATGATCTCGACCAAGGACTTCTCGGTGATCCCGGGCGTCACCGCCAACAACCAGGTGATCATCTTCAAGGAAGGCGACGGCGTCGACGGCGAGGCCGAATTCAACAAATGGGGCATCAACTTCTCGCTGACGCTGACGCGCAACGAGGGCAAGGCCCAGGCGCTGCGCAACCTGGTCGAGCTGGCCTCGATCGAGCTGGTCGGCAAGGTCAGCAAGACGCCGTACTGGAAGTGCCTCGGCGCCTCGGCCGACAACCCGGCGATCCAGAAGGAGGTCAGCGACTGGTATTACTCGATGGCCGGCGACGGCAGCCTGTACACCTACATGCAGCAGCAGCTGCGGATGCGCGGCTATTACAACGGCCCGGTGGACGGCGGCGATCATCCGACCTTCATGCGCGCCATCGTGCAGTATCGGCAGGTGCTCGGCCTGTCGCCGGAGGCGAAGCTGGACCAGGAGTTCCTGCTCGCCTATCTGGATGCCGACCACATGCTGCTGGCCGCCAAGTATCCGCCGCCCAAGTCGGTGCAGCAGCACTACGCCTCGCCGCTGCAGATCGACGTGCTGTCGGCCACCGGCATGCGCCGCTTCGGCCCGGGCGAGCCGGTGCACATCGAGGTGCTGACCAACCGCGACGTCCACGTCTATTGCTACCTGCAGGACGAGACCGCCCGCGTGCAGCGCTTCTACCCGAACCGCTTCGAGCGCGACTCGCTGCTGAAGGCCGGCCACTCGCTGGAGATGCCGGGCGACATGGAGTTCAGCTTCACCGCCAACCGCAAGCGGGTGCCCGAGACCGTGCTGTGCTTCGCCACCGAGCGGGACGTGATGGGCAAGCTGCCGCCCTCGATCGCCGGCAGCGATTTCGAACCCTTGCCGGGGATCACGCTGGAAGGCGTCAGGACAGCCTTCAACACGGCCGCCGGCGGACAACTCGCGGAGGGATACTTCAATGTCGATTTCCGATAAGCGCGCCAGCCTGGGCCTGGCTCTGGCCCTGGCGTCCTGCCTCGCACTGGCAGGCATGGGTCAGACCGCAGACCCGGTGCCGAGCACCGATCCGGGCGTGGCGCTCGGCCCGGAACAAGGGCAGGTGCAACTGCGCTGCTGGCAACAGGGCCGCCTGCTGTTCGACACCCGATCGCTGGAGGAGATGCCCAGCGTGCCGGGCGCGATGGTGGCGCTGCGCGGCCGCACCGCAGACGGAGCCATCCAGGTGATCAACCTCGACGACGCGGTCTGCCTGCTGCTGCCGAACAAGCGCGCGCCGCGGGCAGGCGATTGAGGCCGCCATGAACCGGCACCGACGCCTGCTGCTGGCCGCCGCGCTGGCGGCCGCCCTGGACGGAGCCGCCTGCGGCCCGGCAGTGGCGGCCAAGACCGCGCTGGAGAATCGCCCGGTAGCGGCCTTCGAGCGGATCCGCATGGACGGGCCGGGCGACCTGATCGTCAGGCATGCCGCGCGCCATGCGGTGGTGGTCGAGGCCGAGCCGCGCCTGATCGGACGCATCAAAGTGCTCGTCCGCGACGGCGAACTGAGCTTCGACCTGGGTCCCGAACCGTTTCGCACCGAGGCGCCGCTGCGCTTCTTCGTCAGCACGCCGGCGCTGCGGGCGCTGGCGTGCCTCGGCAGCGGCAACGTGCACGTCGAGGCCCTGAGCGGCGAGCGTTTCGAGCTCTACGCCGCCGGCAGCGGCGACATCCGCCTCGAGCACATGCGGCAGCACGAAATGCGGGTCGTCAACGAGGGCTCGGGCGACGTCGGCATCGACGGCGAGAGCGAGACGCTGCGAATCGCGGCCCACGGCGCCGGCGACCTCGACCTGGCCGGCCTCAAGAGCCGCGATGCGACGATCGACCACGACGGCAGCGGCGACGTCGCCGTCACGGTGCAGGAAACCCTCGATGCACGCCTCTCCGGCGCCGGCGACATCGTCGTCCATGGCAGCCCGCGCATCCACAGCCGGCAGTCCGGCAGCGGCGAGCTGATCAGCCGGCGCTGACCCGCCGCTCGCCGCCACGACTGGCCAGCCCAGCGCCGGGTCGGCAAGATGGCCGGCATTCCCATCGACCGGCCGCAAAGTTCTTGCGAAAGCGCCTGCTTCGGATTCCGATCTTCCTGCTGGTCGCTCCGCCAGTGCTCGCGCAGGCGCAGTCGGCGCCAGCGGACGACGCCCTGCAGGCCGCACGGGCGCAAAGGCGCGCGAGGTGAAGGCCGCGGACCTCGGCACCGCCTACGCCGCCATGGTCGGTGCCACGACGGCACCCGAGATCTCGGCCGCCACCTACCGGATCCGCGACGAAGACGCCTCGGCACCGGTCATGCGGCTCTACAAGCTGACGCTCGAATGGCGCGCCGATGCCAGCAAGCTCGGATTGACGATCGGGGTCGATTGGCAGCGACATTCGGCGCCCTGGACCCTGCTGCTGCGAGGCCGTCTCGACACGACACGGATCAAGACCTTCAGCGCTTCCGGCGAATTCGTCGACTTCGAGGCCACCAGCTCGGCATTGACGCTGCGCGGCGAAGGCAGCCGACCGCTGGGTTTTCACGTTCGGCCGGCCGGCACGCGCGCTGGGCAGCTTCGGCCTTACGGCCTATCTCGGCCGGACGCGGAACGCGCTCGGATTCGACCGCTTCGTGGAGCTCGGCGGCGGAGTGGAGATCGACATCCGCAATCCGCGCAGCGTGGCCGACACGCTCAGGTTCAGCGTGCTGGGCATCTACGGGCCTGACGTCGTCGGCTGGAGCCTGTCGGCGGGACTGGGCTTCTGAGCCACCCTCAGCGCGACGGCGCGATGCCCAGCCCGATGCCGGAGGCCACGCCGTTGCATAGCCCGCCCTTGCCGGCGCGAAAGCAGAATTCGCCCATCAGGCTGCTGCTCTCCCACGGGATCTGCATGCGCCGGGTATCGCGGGCGACGGCGATGCGCACCCGCTTGAACATCTGTTCGACCGGCAGGCCGGGGGTGCCGATGTGGTCGAGCAGGTGCTTGGTATACAGGCTGTTGGCGTAGTTCTGGCCGTCCATCGCGATCGCGCCCGGCGCGGTCGAAAAGGCCACCACCGTGCCGTTCGGCGCCTGCACCCGGGCCAGACCGGAACTCGGCTGCAGGCCGCGCAGGCGGATCACGCGGCCATCGGCGGTCTTGAAGCCGGTGGTCTTGTACGGATTGTTGCGGCAGGCGTCGAGGATCAGGATGTTGGTGCCGTCGCTCAACTGCCCGAGCTGGTCGACGAGTTCGCTCATGTCGGCGCTCTTGCGGGCGATGTCGTCGTCGCCGGAGATCTCTTCGTTCACCGGTATCAGGTAGTTGCGCCCCTCGACCTGAGCGCCGTGGCCGGCGTAGTACAGCAGCCGCACCTGGTTGCGGCGCGCGGCGATCGAGAACTGGCGGATCGCCTCGAGCATTTCGCCGAGCTCGGCGTTTTCCCGCATGATGACGTTGAAACCGAGCCCCCGCAGCGCCGCCGCCACCGCGCGGGCATCGTTCACCGGATTCTTCAGCGGCGCCTGGCGATAGGACGCATTGCCGATCACCAAGGCCACGCGCCCGCCGTCCCCGACCGCTGCGACACCCGCGCCGGGTGTCGACAGGCTGGCCGCTGCGAGGAGCAGAAGCCAGATGCGGAAAATGCGCGCGCCCATGTCAGCTATCCTCCCGATGCCTTGCCGGCGCCCCGCGAGACGGTCACCACCTCGACGATCGGATTGCCTTCCAGCATCGCCTTGGCGGAATCGATCTCGTTCTCCGGCACATAGACCAGATAGATGCCCAGCTGTCCCGGTCCACCGGCCAGCGTACCGCCAATGCGGACCAGCGTCTCGCGAATCTGGCGCTCCAGCGCGTCGGACTTGAACACCACTTCGAGCGCCGGGCCGGTCACCACTTCACCGGTGTTGACCGAGCGAAAGTGCTCGAATTCCGACTTCAGCTCGCCCTGCTGGTTCAGCAGCATTGCGATCACGCCGAACTGCACCGCCACCACCGCGGCGGCCCCCGCCAGCGCCGGCGTCAGGTGGAAGCGTTCGAGCCATTGCGCCAGCTTTGCCAGGGTACTCGCTTCGCGCCCGGCGGGCTTGCGCTCGAGGCTGTGCTCCTCGGCATGCCGGATGCGGGCGATCAGCCGGTCGAAGCCTTGCTCCGGTGCGAAATCGGGCTCCGATTCGCGCATCCGGGCCTGCAGCGATTCGGTCCAGCCGATCTCGGCGCGCAGGTTCGGATCGGATGCGACCTGACGCTCGATCCAGCGGCGGCCTTCCTCGTCCAGCGTACCATTCACGTACCAGGGCAGCAGTTCATCGAATTGCCGCCGGATTTCCTGATTCATCATCTCGCGTTCCTCCGCAAGCCTATTCACGCTCCAGCAACAGCCTGAGGCAGTTCCTGATCTTCTGCCTGGCGTGAAAGAGCCGGGTCTTGACGGTGTTCTCGGGCACGGACTGCACTTCGGCCACTTCCTTCAGCGAGTAACCTTCGTAGAACACCAGGTGCAGGCACTCGCGGTGTTCGTCCGACAGCTTGCCCATGCAGTGCTGCACGCCTTCGCGGCGCTGCTTCTGGGCCAGGACGTCGAACGCGGTCTCACCGTCCGAAGGCAGTTGTTCGTCGAGTTCCTCGTGATCGGGTCTGCTCGAACGCATCGCGGTAAGGACCTTGTAGCGGGCGATGCCGAGCAGCCAGGTGCTGAACCTGGACTCGCCGCGAAAGCGGTCCGGGTGTTTCCAGACTTCGTGCATCGTATCCACGACGATCTCCTCTGCCAGCGAGGCGTCACGCAACCGGTTGAGCGCAAACGCATAAACGCGTCTGCTGTACCCGTTGTAGAGGGTTCGGATGGCATCCTCGCTACCCTTTCCAACGGCCCTGAGGAGCTCAAAGATCTCTTCGTTGTTAAGTTCCATGAGGCTCTCGTGATTTAAGTCGCAGGGAGTTTCGATCCAGTTCAAACATTTCGGTCCGGCCCAATGCTACTGCATCGGAGAGCAGCGTCGAGACGCAAAGCGCCCGCACGAGGCGAGCGCTTCAACATCGGGACCGGGTGATCCCGGGGACGGATCGACGGTCGAATTCAGTTCGCGGCGGCGATCACGCTGCGCGGCACGAACAGGAAATCACCCGACTCGTGTCCGGCGAACTTGAGCGGCGCGTACTCGGGCCGCTGCTCGAGCTGGAAGCGACTGGACAGGTTCAGCACCCGCGCGGCGACCTCCCGGTACAGCCGCTGGGCCTCCATCGCGTCGTTGTTCTCGTCCAGCACCTCGAGGAAGATCCTCGCGAACACCGAATGCGCGCCGCCGCCGCCGTCGAGCACCGGCTGCACGCCGCCCGAAGTGAGCACCGTGCGCGCGCGCGCCTTGACCATCGCCTTCAGCCAGCGGGCCCGGGCCTCCTCGGACATGCCGCTCTCCAGTTGGCCGATCGAGGAGCGCGTCAGCGTGCCCGAGTAGCAGGAGTCGGCCACCACGATGGCGTGCTTGACCGAGATCGCGTTGAGGAAATCGGTGATCGAGACGTTCGAGATCCAGTTCGCGTCGCTGTTCGGTTCGGCATCGACCGGCAGCCAGTAGCCGCGCAGGTTGGCCCGGTCGATCTCGCCGTGGCCTGCATAGTAGATCAGCAGGTTGTCGTCCTCGGTCAACTCGGCACGCAACTTGTTGAGCGCGGACAGGATCTGGTAGCGGGTGGCATTGGTCAGCAGCGTCACCTTGAAGCCGTACTTGTCCTTCAGCAGTGCCGCCACCGAGCGCGCATCCGTCACCGCGGTCTCCAGCTTCGGCAGCAGCTTGTAGTCCTGGTTGCCGACCACCAGCGCGTGGTAGCTGCCGAATTTCACCGAACTCAGGTAGGTCGGCGGCGCCGGCTGCGGGGCCGGCTCGACACCGCCCGCGGGCACCAGCACGAAGTCCACCGAAGCCTTCTTGCCCTGGCGATCCACCGCCACCAGACTGACCGGCGTCTTCTCGCGCAGCAGCGCCACCTCGGTCTTGAACAGCCCCAGCTCGTCGGTGGGCAGGCTCAGATCGTTGATCGTGAAGGACAGCAGGCCGGCCGGCGCGGTGACCTTGCCGACGATCTCGCGCTTCTCGACCCGTCCGCGCACGCGCACCTCGGCCGGGCCACGCGTCAGTACGACGGCCGGATCGATCAACTGGATGCTCGGCGGCGCCAGCGCCACTTCCGGCTTGCTCGAGCGCTCCTGCTTGTCGCGCGCTTCGAGTTCGGCCAGCTGCTGCCGGTAGCTCCTGGCCTGGCCCTCGATGCGCGCGATCTCGTCGCGCTGGCGGGCCAGTTCGTCCTCGCGCAGCTTCAGCCTGGCCTGCAGCTTGCGCACCTCGTCGCGGGCGGCGGCATCGCTGGCACTCTTCTGCCCAGCCAGTTGCGCCTTCAGCTGGGCCACCCGGCGTTCGTCCTCGCTCGCGCTGGCGCGGCGGGCGTCCAGCTCGCCCTCGCTCTCGTCGAGCCTGCGGCGGGCGACGTCGAGCTGCTCGCGCAGCGCGGTGGCAGTCCCCTCGAGCGTGCGCAGCTGGTCGCGCGACTGCTGCAGATTGGACGTCAGCCGGGCCACCTGATCGGCCCGCTGGGCGAGTTCCGCCTCGCGCGCCTGCAGCCGCTGCTTGAGGCTGTCCACCAGCGCCCGGTTGCCCTCGTCCTGGGCGCGGCGAATGCTCTGTTCGAGCGACTGCAGTTCGCTGCGCGCATCGTTGCGCTGCTTCTCCAGCGCGCGCCGCGCTTCGTCCAGCTGGCGGCGGGTCTCTTCCAGTTCCTGCCGCAGGCGCTGGATCTCCTGCGCCCGCACGGCACCGTCGCCGGCATCGAGCGCGATGCTCTCGCCCAGGCCGGCCGCCTGGCGGTAGAGCTCGATCGCCTTGACCGGGTCGCGCTCGACGCCCAAGCCCTGTTCGTACAGGTTGCCGAGGTTGATGCGGGCCCGCGAGTAGCCTTGCTCGGCGGCCTTGCGGTACCACTTTGCGGCCGAAGCGTAGTCGGCCTTGGCGCCAACGCCCCGCTCGTAGATCTCGCCGACGTAGGTCTGGGCCTCAGCATCGCCCTCCTCGGCCTTCGCCATCCAGACCTTCAACGCACTGCCGAGGTCGGCCCGGTCGTAGACCACGTACTCGCCGCCGCGCAAGGCGCACTCGGCAGCATTGAGCTTGGCCGGACGCCGCGCGCTGAGGTAGGTCATCTGGGCGCCGAGGCGCCGCACCTGGCCGGGCAGCAGGCAATCCACGATCAACAAGTCCTCGACCGCCTTGACTGCGGCCGCACTCACCGCGCCGCCGGCGGCCACTGCCGGGCCGGAGCCAAGTGGCAGCACGACGAACAGCAGCAGGCGCGCGGACGCCAGTAGTGTCTTGGTTTCGAATCTCATGCAAGTCTCCGTGCGGCGTCCAGGCGCCGCGTCAACATCACGCGCTGCAAAGCCGGGCATCTGCGCGTGATCCCATGTCGATGCTTCATGGGTCGCCGGAAGAGCTTCCGGCGTTCAAATCCTGGGGCGCTGCGACCGGCGACCAGCCGCCCGGCGGTGCACGACGCAGTCGGGCGGCCGGGCATCGGACGTGCTTCTTGGACCGGCCGCCGGGACGGCCCGTTCGCAAACGCGCGTCGGCGGAGAAGGCGAATCACCCGGTGCACTCGGAATGGCAATGTCGCACGCGTTCGGCTAGGCTGCGATTTGATTAAAGTCAAATGTCGCCGATTGTCCAACGAGGGGAGCCAATGATGAATCATGCACGTGCGCCGCGTTTCAGCTTTCGACCCATCGCTCTAGCGTTCGCCTGTCTAGGTATCAGCGCCGCGGCCCACGCCCAGACGCTCGAGCCGAGCCCGATCGCGGGCCTGCTGTCTGGCCTGCCGGGGCTGAACGAGGTGCAGCGATCGGCCGGCACGGCGACCGAGAACATCTGCCCCTTCCTGGTCACCCCCGACGGCCAGG
>JBNLET010000116.1:0-7432 GCA_050305135.1 Rhodocyclaceae bacterium
CGCGGGCAGCATCAGGCTCGGCGTGCCGCCGCCGATGAAGACGCTCAGGATGCGGCGCCCCCAGATCTGCGGCAGCGCCGCCTGCAGGTCGGCCAGCAGCGCATCGACGTACTCGCGCTGCGGGATCTCGTCGCGCACCGCATGGGAATTGAAGTCGCAGTACGGGCACTTCCTGACGCACCACGGAAAATGCACGTACAGCGACAGCGGCGGAGGCACCGCCAGGCGGGGCGCGGCGACGTCCGCTACGCGCGCCGCGGCAGGCACGATCGGAATCTGGCGTGTCACGACCGCTGGGCCGGCTAGATCGGGTTGGCCTCGAGCCGCGTCAGCAGGTGGCGCATGGCCTGGGCCCGGTGACTGAGCGTGTTCTTCAGGTCGGCATCCAGTTCGGCGGCGGTCTGCCCCATCTCGGGCAGCAGGAACAGCGGATCGTAGCCGAAGCCGTTGTCGCCCCGTGCCTCGTGCAGGATCTCGCCGTTCCACTGGCCGTCGGCGATCAAGGGGTGAGGATCGTCGGCATGCCGTACCAGCACCAGCACACAGAAGAAGAACGCGCGCCGGTCCTCGACGCCGGCCAAGCGGGACAGCAGCAGCTCGTTGTTGCGGGCGTCGGATTTCGGCTCGCCGGCGAAACGCGCCGACTGCACGCCCGGCGCGCCGGCCAGCGCCCAGACGCACAAGCCGGAGTCGTCGGCCAGCGCGGGCAGACCGGTTTCGCGCGCGGCGTGGCGGGCCTTGGCGAGGGCATTCTCGACGAAAGTCGGATGGGGTTCGTCGGCCTCCGAGACGCCCAGATCCCCCTGCGGCACGATGTCGAAGCCCATCGGCTGCAGCAGCGCGGACAGCTCTGCCGCCTTCTTGGCGTTGTTGCTCGCGAGCACCAGGCGTTTCATGACGGCCTCCGGACGGATGCGTCTATGGCTGCGGCGCCGCCAGCGCGCTGCGCTGGATCGCGACCAGTTGCGCGATGCCGCCCGCCGCCAGGTCGAGCAGGGCATCGAGTTCGGCACGCGTGAAAGGCGCGCCTTCGGCCGTGCCCTGCACCTCGACGAATCCGCCACTGCCGGTCATCACGACGTTCATGTCGGTATCGCAGTCGGCGTCTTCATCGTAGTCGAGATCGAGCACCGGCATGCCGCGGTAGAGTCCGACCGAGACCGCGGCGACCATGTCGCGCATCGGGTCATCGGCCAGCGCGCCGGCTTGCAGCAGGCCATCGATCGCATCGCGCACGGCCACGCAGGCGCCGGTGATGGCCGCCGTGCGGGTGCCGCCGTCGGCCTGCAGCACGTCGCAATCGACGATCACCTGGCGCTCGCCAAGCCTCTCCAGGTCCACTACCGCCCGCAGACTGCGGCCGATCAGGCGCTGGATCTCCTGCGTGCGTCCGCTCTGCTTGCCGCGCGCCGCCTCGCGCGCGCTGCGGGTGTGGGTGGCGCGCGGCAGCATGCCGTATTCGGCCGTCACCCAGCCCCGTCCGCTGCCGCGCAGGAACGACGGCACGGCCTCCTCGACCGAGGCGGTACACAGCACGCGGGTCTGCCCGAACTCGACCAGCACCGATCCTTCGGCGTGACGGGTGAAGCCGCGGGTGATCCCGACGGGGCGCAGCTGGTCTGCGGTGCGATGACTGGGTCTCGTCATTTCGAAAATTTCTGGATGGCTTGGTTGATCTCGCGGATCGCCCGCTCGATCTCGTCGTCGGACAGGTCCTCGTGGCCGCCGCCGGCGGTCGGCCGGGTGCGCAGGAAGCCTTCCATCTGGGTCGTGAAGGCACCCAGTTCCATGGTCTTGGTCGACACGCTGCCCGGCATGTTTTCGGCGTAGTTTTCTTCCCAGTTGAGCGCGATCAGCGACAGGTTGTCGCAGGTCGGGCCGGCGCGCTGCTCGGCCAGGTCCATGATGCGCGGCACGGTATCCATGACCAGCCCGCGCGACAGTTGGGCAATCACCAGCGAGTCGTCGAGCGGGCCCCAGACGCCGTCCGAGCAGATCGCGATGACGTCGCCCTGGTATAGCGGGGTACGCTTCGAGAATTCGATCTGCGGCGAATGGCTGCCGCCCAGGCAGCTGTAGATCCGGTTGCGGCTGGGATGCTTGGCCGCGCCCTCGGCATCGAGCAGGCCCTGGTCCATCATCAGCTGGACGCGGGAATGGTCCTTGGTGCGCGAAGCGATCTCCTTGCCGCGCAGCACGTACAACCTCGAATCGCCGGCATGCGCCCAGTAGGCCTGGCTGTCCTGGATGATGCAGGCCACGACGGTGGTCCGCGGCGCATCCTCGAGCGACTTGTCGAAGGCGTAGTCGAGGATCGCGTGGTGGGCGTTCGACAGCGCCCGCGACAGGAACAGCACCGGGTCGGGCAGCGACGGTCGCGCCTCGCGCTGGAAGGCCTGGGCGACGAACTGGACCGCGATCTGGGCGGCCACCTCGCCGTGCAGGTGGCCGCCCATGCCGTCGGCGACGATCATCAGCAGCGCCTCGCGAGAATACGAGTAGGCCACCCGGTCCTGGTTGTTGCGGCGCCGCCCGATGCGGCTTTCCTGGAAGATTGTGAACTTCATTGGCGTCCGATGAAGGTGCGCAGACGGGTGCTCCAATCGGTGAACCAGGTGCCGGGCACCGGTTCTTCACCGGACGGACTGGCCAGCGCCTTCTGCAGCGCGTAGACGCTCTGCGGCCGCTCCAGCGGGTCCAGGTGCAGGCACCAGTCTATGGTCTGCAGCAGTTGTTTGTTGTATTTGCCGGCGAACTGTTTCACTGCCGACACCAGCTCGTCTCGCTTGCTTCGCTCGTCGGCACGTTGCGGCGGACTGCCGGCAATGCACGAATACAGACTCGCACCGACGCTGTAGATGTCGCTCCACGGACCGAGGCCTTCGCGTCCGGCCAGCTGCTCCGGCGACGCGAAACCCGGCGTGTACATCGGCTTCAGCACCGGCTGGTCACTCATCAGCGTCTGCCGCGCGGCGCCGAAATCCAGCAGCACCGGCGTGCCGTCGGCGCGCAGGTAGATGTTCGACGGCTTGATGTCCAGGTGCAGCAGCTTGTGGGCATGCACTTCGCGCAAGCCGTTCAGCATGCGCGTGAACACCCCGCGCAGGAAGCGCTCGCTGATCTCGCCGCGCTGCCGGTGCCGGTGCACGTAGTCGTTCAGCGTCCGGCCGCGCTCGAACTGCATCACCATGTAGACGGTGTTGTTGGCGCGGAAGAAGTTGAGCACCCGCACCACGTTCGGGTGCATCAGCTTGGCCAGCGAGCGCCCTTCCTCGAAGAAACACTTCATGCCGTAGCGGAAGGCCGACTGGTGCTCGTCGGTGATCTGAGGCGAAATCTGCCCCTCCTTGCGCAAGGCCAGCGAATTGGGCAAGTATTCCTTGATCGCCACCGGCGTGCCGTCCTGGTCGTAGGCGAGGTACACGATGGAGAACCCGCCCAGCGAGAGCTGGCGCTCGATGCGGTATTGCTCCAACTGGAATCCCGACGGGAGCGGATAATTGGCCTGGGCAGGCATCGGTCAGCGGCGACGCACCTCGTGTTATGCGATCGAAATACGGATTGGCCAGCATCATGCCTGCCGCAGCGGCAATGCGCTCCGGCGCGTGCGGTGGCCGTGTCCTCCGTGGTGCTGCCGGCCGAACCGCTTGCACACCGGATCGTGAATAATCTCGCCCGGGGCGCTACCATCCGTGGTTCAGCCGCGATTGTCCTTGTTTGAAACCAGCGCTGTAAAGTTCGCGATGCAGCGCGCCGCCGGACCCTCACCATGATCCACAGCATGACCGGTTTTGCATCGCAAAGCCGCGACCTCGGCCCCGTTGCGCTCCACGTCGAGTTGCGCAGCGTCAATTCCCGCTACCTGGACCTGACTTTCCGGGTCGCGGAAGACCTGCGCCAGACCGAGCCGCAACTGCGCGAACTGCTCGGCGCGCACCTCAAGCGCGGCAAGGTCGAGTGCCGCCTGAACCTGCAGAGCAACGACGCCGCGCCGCGCGACATGACGCTCAACCGCGGCCTGTTGGCCCAGTTGGAACGGGCCCAGGCGAGCGTGCGGGAAGCGCTGCCGGGTACCGCGCCGATGACGGTCAATGAAATCCTGCGCTGGCCCGGCGTGCTCAGCGACGACGGCCTGGGCTTCGACGAACTGCAGCCGCCGCTGCTGGAGATGGTGCGGCAGGCGATCGCCGAACTTGTGGACAGCCGCCGGCGCGAAGGCGCCAAGCTGGCCGAGGTGATCGGCGAGCGGGTGCGCCTGATGCGCGAGGGAGTGGCCCGCGCCGAGCCGCTGGTGCCGGCCCAGGTGGCCGAATACCAGGAGCGCCTCGCCACGCGCCTGCGCGAGGCGGTGGCCAACATGGACGAGGAGCGCATCCGGCAGGAAGTGGCGGTGTTTGCGCAGCGCGTCGACGTGGCCGAGGAACTGGCGCGCCTGTCCACCCATCTGGACGAGGTCGAACGCATCCTGGCCGCCGGCGGCATCGCCGGCAAACGGCTCGACTTCCTGATGCAGGAACTGAACCGCGAGGCCAATACGCTGGGCTCCAAGTCCTTTTCCTCGGACCTGACCGGCATCGCGGTCGAACTGAAGCTCTACGTCGAGCAGATGCGCGAGCAGGTCCAGAACATCGAATGAAGACCGACGGGACGAGCGGAGACGGAAGACCATGCCGGGCACCCTGCTGATCGTCACTGCGCCCTCCGGCGCGGGCAAGACCACGCTGGTCAAGGGCCTGCTCGAGCGCGACACGGCCATCGGCCTGTCGGTGTCCTACACCACCCGCGCGCCGCGCAGCGGCGAGCGGGACGGGATCGATTACCATTTCATCGACGTGCCGGCGTTCCTGCGCCTGCGCGACGGCGGCGAGTTCGTCGAATGGGCCGAAGTGCACGGCAACTACTACGCCACCTCGAAAGGCTGGCTGAGGCAGCAGATCGCCGCCGGCGCCGATCTGGTGCTGGAAATCGACTGGCAGGGTGCACAGCAGGTCCGCCGCTTCTTTCCGGCGGCGGTCGGCGTCTTCATCCTGCCGCCGTCGATGGCCGAACTCGAACGCCGGCTGCGCGGCCGCGGCACCGACAGCGACGATGTCATAGGCCGCCGGCTGCTGGCCGCCCAGGCCGAGATGCGCCATCTGGGCGAATTCGATTACGTTATAATCAACAATGAGTTATCGGTGGCCCTCGACGATCTGCACGCCGTCGTTCGCACGGCGAGGCTGCGCTACGCCAATCAGAAGCAGCGCCACCCCGACTATTTCGCCTTTCTCGAACAGGACTGAAACATGGCCCGAATCACCGTCGAAGACTGCCTCGCCAGAATCCCGAACCGCTTCCAGCTGACGCTGGCCGCCACCTACCGGGCACGCCAGCTCACGGCCGGCGCAACGCCGCAGATCGAGACCGACAAGGTCGACAAGGACAAACCCACGGTCATCGCACTGCGGGAGGTGGCTGCCGGCAAGGTCGGACTGGAAATGCTCAATCGCGGCCAGGCCTGATCCCCGCGGGGGAGGAGCACAATCACCGTGGCAGAAGCCCAGCCCGCTTCCTCCCCGCCTCCGAGGCCGATCGCATCCAGCGTCGTGGCGCTGGATTTCGAGCGCCTGCGCGGCGCACTGGCTGACTATCTGCGGCCGGAAGACATCGGCCGCATTGAAGCCGCCTACCATTTCGCCGCCCACGCCCACGACGGCCAGTTTCGGCAGAGCGGCGAGCCCTACGTCACCCATCCGGTCGCAGTGGCCGAGATCGTCGCCGGCTGGCGGCTCGACCCGCAGGCCCTGGTCGCCGCGCTGCTGCACGACGTGATGGAGGACACCGCGATCACCAAGCAGGAGATCGCGGAGGCCTTCGGCAAGGTCACCGCCGAACTGGTGGACGGCCTGTCCAAGCTGGACAAGATCGAGTTCCGCTCGCAGCAGGAAGCGCAAGCGGAGAACTTCCGCAAGATGCTGCTGGCAATGGCCAGCGACCTGCGGGTGATCCTGATCAAGCTGGCCGACCGGCTGCACAACATGCGTACGCTGGACTCGGTGCGGCCGGCCAAGCGGCGCCGGGTGGCGAGCGAGACCTTCGAGATCTACGCGCCGATCGCCAACCGGCTGGGCCTCAACCAGATCTACCGCGAGCTGCAGGAACTGGCCTTCATGCACAAGTACCCGATGCGCTACCGGGTGCTGACGAAGGCGGTACGCTCGGCGCGCGGCAACCGGCGCGAAGTGGTCGGCAAGGTGCTGGCGGCCCTTGAGGAGCGATTGCCGCAGTGGGGCATCGCGGCCGAGATCCACGGCCGCGAAAAGCACATCTACGGCATCTACCGCAAGATGCTCGAGAAGAACCTGTCGTTCTCGCAGGTGCTCGACGTCTACGGCTTCCGCGTCATCGTCCGCGACGTGCCGACCTGCTACCTGGCGATGGGCGCGCTGCACGGGCTCTACAAGCCGGTGCCGGGCAAGTTCAAGGACTACATCGCGATCCCCAAGGGCAACGGCTACCAGTCGCTGCACACGACGCTGATCGGGCCGTTCGGCACGCCGGTCGAGGTGCAGATCCGCACCCACGAGATGCACCACATCGCCGAGAGCGGCGTGGCCTCGCACTGGCTCTACAAGGAAGACGAACGGACCCTGTCCGAGCTGCAGCACAAGACCCACTCCTGGCTGCAGTCGCTGCTGGAGCTGCAGTCGGCCAGCGGCGAGGCGACCGAGTTCCTCGAGCACGTCAAGATCGACCTGTTCCCGGGCGAGGTCTACGTCTTCTCGCCGCGCGGCAAGATCTTCTCGCTGCCGCGCGGCTCGACACCGGTGGATTTCGCCTACGCGGTGCACACCGACGTCGGCAACCGCTGCGTCGCCTGCCGCGTCAACGGCGAACTGATGCCCTTGCGCACCGAGCTGCGCAACGGCGACCAGGTCGAGATCATCACCGCCACCCACGCCAGCCCGAATCCGGCCTGGCTGTCCTACGCCCGCACCGGCAAGGCGCGGGCGCAGATCCGCCACTTCCTGAAGAACGTGCAGCAGGAGGAGTCCGCCGCGCTGGGCGAACGGCTGCTCAACCAGGCGCTGCGCCCGCACGGCCTGTCGCTCGGACAGATCAGCAATTTCGCCTGGGAGCGCTTCCTGCGCGACCGCGGCGTGCGCTCGCGGCGCGAGATCTTCGTGGACATCGGCCTCGGCAAGCGGCTGCCGGTAATCGTCGCACGCCGCCTGTCGCAGGCGCAGGACATGGAGACCGGACGGCCCGACGTCATCAAGCCGAAACCGGCCGGCGCGATCCTGATCCGGGGCAGCGAGGGCATCGCGGTGCAACTGGCCAAGTGCTGCCACCCGATCCCCGGCGACCCGATCATCGGCGCGATCCGCAAGGGCCAGGGGCTGGAAGTCCATCTGCACGACTGTCCGACCATCCAGCGGCTGCGCGGCGAACG
>JBNLET010000117.1:0-15369 GCA_050305135.1 Rhodocyclaceae bacterium
CAGCGCGTGGCGATCGCCCGCGCGCTGGCCGTCTCGCCGCAACTGCTGGTGTGCGACGAGCCGACCAGCGCACTGGACGTCTCGGTGCAGGCGCAGATCCTGAACCTGCTGCGCGAGCTGCAGCGCGAGTTCGGCCTGGCCTACCTGTTCATCACCCACAACCTGGCGGTGGTGGATTACCTGGCCCACGACGTGGCGGTGATGTACCTGGGCCGCATCGTCGAATCCGGACCGGCCGACGCGGTGCTCAGGCGCAGCGCCCATCCCTATACCCACGCCTTGCTGCAGGCCGTGCCGCGGATCGAGGAGACGCCCGGCGCAACTCCGCGCCACTCGGTCGGCGGCGAACTGCCGTCACCGATCCGGCCGCCTGCCGGCTGCCATTTCCATCCCCGCTGCCCGAAGGCCGAGGCGCGCTGCCGCGACGAATATCCGGCCGTCAGCGAGCTGGCGGCGGGGCATCGGGTGCGCTGCCACTTTCCGTTGAGCTGAAGCTTCGCACTGCTCGGGGTCGTGCGCCGGGCTGCGGTCGCGGCGGGACTGCCCCATCCCCCTCCCAACCGACCAGTGCCGGCTTTGCACAGCCGGCCCGCTCAGGAGGCACGGAGCATGGCTCCGTGAAACCCCTCCTTCGCCCCCCTTGAAGGGGAGGCGCGCATGCCGCCGGTGCCGACCTTCTCCCTCCCCTTCAAGGGGAGGGCCGGGGTGGGGATGGGGTGTCGGCAAGCCAGTCGCTCAGACCTCCCCGAAGCGGCACTCGAACACCGTCTCGCCGCCGCCCGAGTGCACGTCGATGCGGCCGCCGTGGGCCTCGACGATCGAGCGCGCGATGGCCAGGCCCAGGCCCGCGCCCTCGCTGCTGCGGTGGCGCGACGGGTCGGCGCGGTAGAAGCGGTCGAACAGGCGCGGCAGTGCCTCGGGCGGGATGTCCGGGCCGCGGTTGGCGATCCTCAGCCGGGCGCCGCCGTCGTCGCCAGCGGCGATGTCGATGCGGATCGTGCTGTCGGCCTCGGCGTGGCGGATCGCGTTCGACAGCAGGTTGGCGATCGCGCGCCTGAGCATCGCGCCGTTGCCCTCGATGCCGGCTTCGCCGCGGCGTGCCAGCTTCAGCCCGCGGTCCTCGGCCAGCGCCTCGAAGAATTCCAGCAGCGCGTCCACCTCGGCCTCCAGCCGCACCGGCGCCGCTCTGCCCGGCAACTGACCGTTGTCGGTCTTGGCCAGCAGCAACATGTCGTCCACCATCCTCGACAGGCGCTCGTAGTCCTCCAGCGCCGAATGCAGCAGCTCGCGGTACTCGTCTTCGCTGCGCGCCTTGCCGAGCGACACCTCGGCCTGGGTGCGCAGGTTGGCGAGCGGCGTGCGCAGCTCGTGGGCGATGTCGGAGGAGAACTCCGACAAGCGCCGGTAGCCGTCCTCGAGCCTGGCCAGCATGCCGTTGAAGGCGTGCGCGAGCTGGCGCAGCTCGGGTGCTACGTCGTATTCCGGTACCCGCTCGGCGAGCCGGTTCGGTTCGATCGAGGTGATGCTGCGGGTCAGCTGCCTGAGCGGCGCCAGGCCGCTGCGCGCCGCCAGCCAGCCCAGCGCGCCCATCAGCAGCGCCACCACCGCGATGCCCAGCCACAGGGCCTGCCGCACCGCGGCCAGGAAGTGCTCGTGGTGGGTGATGTCGAGCAGCACGCCGACCCGAAGCGTGCCTGGCTGCGGCAGGCCGCTGTCGACGCGCATGCCGAGGCCGCGGTAGCCGCGTTCCGAGTCCTTGAACTCGGCCGGCACGCTCTCGGGCAGCGGATGGACGCGCAGCGTCTCGGCCAGCCGGTCGCCGATCGAGGCGAACAGGATGTCGCCGTGCCCGTTCAGCAGCAGCACGCCCAGTTCGTGGTGGCCGACCAGCGCACGGGCCAGCTCGGTCGGCAGGCGGTCGAACTCGGCCGCGCCGTGCTTGGTCTCGATCAGGTTGCGGATCAGTTCCATCTTGCCGCGCAGCTCGATCAGGTCCTGCTCTTCGAAGTGGCGCATCAGCACCGACGAGATCCACAGCCCTGCGGCCAGCAGCACCAGGCCCGAGGCGGCGGCGAACAGCAGCGCGATGCGCAGCGTGATCGACGGCGCGCGCATCAGTCTGCCGGCGCCTCCAGCACGTAGCCCATGCCGCGCACGGTGCGGATCAGGCGTGCGCCGAAGGGTTCGTCCACCTTGGCGCGCAGCCGGCGCACCGCCACTTCGATGACGTTGGTGTCGCTGTCGAAATTCATGTCCCACACCTGCGAGGCGATCAGCGAGCGCGGCAGCACCTCGCCGTGGCGTCGCATCAGCAGCTCCAGCAGCGCGAATTCCTTGGCGGTCAGCTCGATGCGCTGGCCCGAGCGCAGCACGCGCCGCCGCAGCAGGTCGAGTTCCAGGTCGGCCACGCGCAGCACCGTCGCCTCGGCGCCGGTGCGGCCGCGGCGCAGCAGCGTGCGGATGCGCGCCAGCAACTCGGAGAACGCGAACGGCTTGACGAGGTAGTCGTCGGCGCCCAGCTCCAGCCCGCGCACCCGGTCCTCCACCTGGTCGCGCGCGGTCAGGAACAGCACCGGCATCTCCTTGCCGGCGTGGCGCAGCGAATCGAGCACCTGCCAGCCCGACAGCCCGGGCAGCATCACGTCCAGCACGACGAGATCGTAGTCGGTGGTCAGCGCCACGTGCAGGCCGTCCGCGCCGTCGCGCACCAGGTCGGTCGTGAAGCCGGCCTCGGCCAGGCCCTGGCGCAGGTAGTCGCCGGTCTTGGCCTCGTCTTCGATGATCAGGATCTTCATCCGCCCGCCTGCTCGTTGCGAACGCCGCATTGTCTCCGAACGGGCGCCCGGCGGGGCGAGATTACGAGCTTGTAATCTTGGTGTCAGGCTGGCGTCGACCCCGGCCGGCGATGATGGCGCGGTTTGAATCCGGACAGCAGGAGTCTTCGTCATGCGCACCATCGCCCTTGCCAGCCTCATCCTCACCGTTTCGATGCCGCTGCCCGGCTGGGGCCACGGCGGCGAGAAGCACTCGCCCGACATGATGGCCGCCAAGTTTGCGCCGGAGCAGCAGCCGTGGGGCATCGCCGGTTCGCCGGCGGCGGCGGATCGCGAAGTGACGATCGAGATGTCGGATGCGATGCGCTTTACGCCGAGCCGGCTCGAGATCCGCCAGGGCGAGACGGTGCGCTTCCGCTTGAGCAACGACGGGCAACTGCTGCACGAGATGGTGATCGGTACCCGCGGCGCGCTGCGGGAACACGCCGAAATGATGAAGCGCTTTCCAAACATGGAGCACGCTGAAGCCTTCATGGCCCACGTGCCGGCCGGCGAGCGGGGCGAGATCGTGTGGACCTTCAATCGCGCCGGCGAATTCGACTTCGCCTGCCTGTTGCCGGGTCACTACGAGGCCGGCATGGTCGGCCACGTGACGGTGGCGCCGAAGTGAATCGGCGCACCGCGCTGCCCTGGATTCTCGCTGCCGCCCTGCTGGCGGTAGTCGCCGGCCTGTTGTGGGCGACCCGCAGTCCCGCAACGCCGAGCATCGATGCCGACGACGCGACGCTGGTCGCCGGCGGCCTGCGGATCTACCGCCAGCACTGCGCGAGCTGCCACGGCCGGGCACTGGAGGGGCAGCCGGAATGGCGCACGCGGCGCGCCGACGGCCGCTTGCCGGCGCCGCCCCACGACGCCAGCGGCCATACTTGGCACCACGCCGACGCGCAGCTCTTCGGCATGGTCAAGGAAGGCTTCAGTACCGGCCGCTACGCGCCGGCCGGCTACCAGAGCGACATGCCGGCCTATGGCGGCATCCTCGGCGACGACGAGATCGCCGCGGTGCTGGCCTACATCAAGAGCACCTGGCCGGCGCAGCAGCGCGCCCACCAGGCGCGGGTCTCGCAGCGCTAGCGGGCCGTTCGACACTCAGCAGGAGAAACCCATGAAGTTTGGCAGGATTGCAATGGCGGCCGCCCTGTGCGCCGCGATGGTGGGCGGTAGCGCCTGGGCCGGCGGCGACGAGATGGCCGAGGGCATGATCCGCAAGGTCAGCAAGGACAGCGGCAAGCTCACGATCAAGCACGGACCGCTGAAGACGCTCGGCATGCCCCCGATGACGATGGTCTTCCGCGTCGCCGACCCGGTCATGCTCGACGCGGTCAAGGCCGGCGACAAGGTGCGCTTCGTGGCCGAGGACGTGGACGGCGCGCTGACCGTCATGAAGATCGAAGGCGCGAAATAGATCGTGCGCGCGCGCTGGGTTCTGCTGGCCGGCTTGCTGGCGCCGCTCCTGCTGGCCGGAGGGGCGGCGCGCGCAGCCGATGCACTGCCGGGCGCCGACCTGGCGGGCCTGCTCGCCTACGCCCGCGAACACAATCCGGAGCTGGCTGCCCGCGGCGCCGAGGCCGAGGCCGAGCGCAGCCGCATCGACGCGGCAGGCGCGCTGCCGGACCCGCGCTTCCAGCTCGAGCTGATGGACTTCACGAACGAGGCTGCCGGCGGCGGCGCCTCGCTGCTGCCGGGCGAGGTCGGCCAGACCCGCTACCGGCTGATCCAGCCGCTGCCGTTCTACGGCAAGCGCGGCCTGCGCAGCGAACTGGCCAGCCACCGAGCGCGGGGCAGCGAGGCGCTGCTGGACGAAGCGCGGGTGGCGGTCGAGGCCGATATCGCGAGCGCCTTCGTGCGCTACTACCGGGCCGCCGAGCAGGCGCGCATCCAGCGCGAGACGCTGGCGCTGCTGCGGGCGCTGGAGCGGCTGGTGCTGACCCGCTACGGCGTCGGCCTGGTGCCGCAGCAGGACGCGGTGCGGGTGCAGGCCGAGATGACCTCGGTCAAGATCGACCTGCTGGAGACCGCGCGCCAGCAGCGCGACGCGCAGGCCGCGCTGAACGCCGCCCTGCCGCGCCCGGCCGACGCCCCGCTGGCCGAACCGCGCGAGCTGTCGGCGCTGGCCGAGATCGGCGCGCTCGAAGCGCTGCTGCAGCGGGCGAGGGACGCGGCACCGGTGCTCGAACGCCTGCGCGCCGGCGTGCGGGCGGCCCGGTCGCAGCGCGACATCGCCTACCGCGAGCGCTACCCGGACCTGGCCGTGGGCCTGACCAACAACCGGCCGCGCAACGGCGACGCCAGCTGGGACCTGATGCTGGAAGTGAACATCCCGCTGCAGCGGGGCCGTCGCAGGAGCGACGAGCGCAGCGCCGAACACCGGCTGCAGGCCGCGCAGGCCCGCGTCGCCGCCGAGGAGGCGCGCATCGACGGCCGGCTCGGGCAGGCGCTGGCGGCCTTCGAGAGCGCCCGCGACAAGGCGGCGATGCTGTCGCGTACGCTGCTGCCCCAATCGCAGGCCAATCTGCAGGCGGCCGAGGCCGGCTACGAGAGCGGCCGAATCAATTTCGACACACTGATCGAAGCCGAGCGCCAGATCCTGCGCACCCGGCTGGCCTTGCTGGACGCCGAGGTGGATGCGCGGCTCCAGCAGATCGCGATCCGTCGTCTGACAGGAGAAACATCGTGAGTCGCGCAGCAAACTACGCCTTCGGCGCGGCAATGGTGGCCGCGGCGATGGCCGCCGGCTACTGGCTAGGCCAGCGCGGCGGCCCGGCCGCGATGCCGGTCGCCGCCGTGCCTGCCGACGCTGGCGCCGAGGCGGTGCCGGCAGCGTCGGGCGGCGAACGCAAGATCCTCTACTACCGCAATCCGATGGGCCTGCCGGACACCTCGCCGGTGCCGAAGCAGGACTCCATGGGGATGGACTACATCCCGGTCTACGAGGGGGAGGCGCCCGACGACAGCGGCGCGGTGGCGGTCAGCCCGGTACGCATGCAGACCCTCGGCGTCAAGACCGGCCGGGTCGAGCGCCAGGTGCTGGACGCCGCCGTGCGAGCAGTCGGGCGGGTCGAGGTGAACGAGCGCAGCATCCACGACGTGGCGCCGCGCTTCGAAGGCTGGATCGAGCGGCTGCACGTGGATGCCACCGGCGATCCGGTGCGCCGCGGCCAGGCCTTGTTCTCGGTCTACAGCCCCGAGCTGGTGTCGGCGCGCAAGGAATTGCGCATCGCCGAGGCGCTGGCCGAACAGGCCGCCGACGGCGACCCGGCGGCGCGCGAGGGCGCCCGGCGGTTGGCCGAGGCGGCGCGGGAGCGGCTCAGGAACTGGGACGTCCCCGGCGCCACCCGCGGCCGGGACGAACGCATCACCTTCACCGCGCCGGCCTCCGGCATCGTGCTGGACAAGAAGGCCGTGGCCGGCATGCGCTTCATGCCCGGCGAGGCCATCTATCGCATCGCCGACCTGTCGAAGGTGTGGGTGATCGCCGACGTCTACGAGCAGGACCTCGACCGGGTCGCGATCGGCCAGCGCGCCGAGGTGACCATCGACGCCTTCCCGCAGCGCCGCTTCGAGGCCCGCCTGACCTACCTCTACCCGACCCTGAACACACCGACCCGGACCACGCCGGTGCGGCTCGAACTGGACAACCCCGACGGCCTGCTGCGGCCCGGCATGTTCGCCCACGTGGACGTCGCGTCCGGCGGCAACGAGCCGCGGCTGGTGCTGCCCGAATCGGCCGTCATCGACAGCGGCGAGCGGCAGGTGGTGCTGCTGGCGCTCGGCGAGGGACGATTCAAGCCGCAGCCGGTCAGCCTCGGGCGGCGCGGCGCGAACCTGGTGGAAGTGCTCGAAGGCGTCGGCGAGGGCGACGAGGTGGTGATCTCGGCGAACTTCCTGATCGACGCCGAGAGCAACCTGAAAGCTGCGCTGGCGGGCTTCAGCGAAGCCCAGGCGGCGCTGCCGGTGTATGAAGCCACCGGCTCGATCGAGGACGTCTTCGACGACGGCAGCGTGATGATGAAGCACGACCCGATTCCCGCGCTGCAGTGGCCGGCGATGACGATGGAGTTCGGCCTGGCCTCGAAGGACGTGGTCGCCGGCATCGCACCCGGCGAAGCGCTGAAGTTCCGCTTCGAGGATCGCGGCAACGGCGAGTTCGTCGTCATCGAGATGAAGAAGGCGGCGACGCAATGAGCGGGTTGACTGAATTGAACGCGAACTCCGTCTGCATCCCGACCCGAAGGGCAAGTCTTGCACAGCCTGCCCGCTCGGCCGGCGCGGAGCACGCTCCGCGAAACCCCATCCCCACCCCAACCCTCCCCTTGAAGGGGAGGGGGTGGTGGCGCGCTGGGATGGGCCGGCTACCAATGATCGCGCCCCCCGGGTTCGTCGCAAGCGCTGGCACCGTCTGCTCCTCCCCCTTCAGGGGGGAGGCTGGGAGGGGGATGGGGTGGAAGTGCTCGGCGCACCCACGATCCGCCACGTGCAACCCCATCCCCACCCCAACCCTCCCCTTGAAGGGGAGGGGGATATGGCGCGCTGGGATGAGCCGGCTATCAATGATCGCGGCCCCCGGGTTCGTCGCAAGCGCCGGCACCGCCCTCTCCTCCCCCTTCAAGGGGGAGGCTGGGAGGGGGATGGGGTGCTGCGTTCGCGTCCACAGCTACCCGTATGGAATAATCCCGAGGCGCTTCCTCGAAGACTCCGGCAGCGAGCCGGACTCCGCGCATCCTCGGCGGTCCTTCCGTGCAGGGCAGGGCCTGGGCGGCCGGGCTGAGGTGGCGCTGTCGGTGATGGCAACCAGCCCCAGGTTCCGCAATGCGATGAAAGGCCAGGCCAATCCCAAGCTGCGTCGTCACAAGCCGCAGCGCGCCCTGCGCGGCGCGATGACGGATGCCGAGCGGCTGCTGTGGCGCCACCTGCGCGGCCGGCAGCTCGCCGGCCGGCGCTTCCGCCGGCAGCATCCCTTCCTCGACTACGTGCTCGACTTCGTCTGCCTCGAAGCCCGGCTGGTGGTCGAACTCGACGGCGGCCAGCATCTGCAATCGGCCGACGACGCGGTGCGCGATGCGCGGCTGCGGGCGGCCGGATTCGCGGTGCTTCGGTTCTGGAACCACCAGGTCCTCGGCGAGACCGAGGCGGTGCTGGGCGAAATCCATCGCGCGCTGACCGCGCGGGAGCTGCCCTGATGTTGGCCCGGCTGATCGAGTGGTCCGCGCGCAACGTCTTCCTGGTGCTGCTGGCGACCGTGGCGGTGGTCGGGGCCGGCGTGTGGGCGGTGCGGAACACGCCGGTGGACGCCTTGCCGGATCTGTCCGACGTGCAGGTCATCGTGTTCACGCGCTACCCGGGGCAGGCGCCGCGGGTGGTCGAGGACCAGGTCACCTATCCGCTCACGACCGCCATGCTGGCGGTGCCGAAGGCCAAGGTGGTGCGCGGCTTCTCGATGTTCGGCGCGTCCTAAGTGTATGTGATCTTCGAGGACGGCACCGACATCTACTGGGCCCGTTCGCGGGTGCTGGAGTACCTGTCCACCGCCGCCGGCCGTCTGCCGGCCGGCGTCTCGCCGCAGATCGGGCCGGACGCCACCGGCGTCGGCTGGGTGTACCAGTACGCGTTGAAGGGCAAGCAGCAGTCGCTGGCCGATCTGCGCAGCCTGCAGGACTGGTACGTGCGCTACCAGCTCACCCAGGCCGAGGGGGTGGCCGAGGTGGCCAGCGTCGGCGGCTTCGTGAAGGAATACCAGGTCACCGTGGACCCGCACCGGCTGGCCACCTTCGGCATTCCGCTGGAGCGGGTGAGCCGGGTGATCCGCGAATCCAACCGCGACGTCGGCGGCCGCGTCGTCGAGCTGGCCGAGAAGGAATACATGGTGCGCGGCCTGGGCTACCTGAAAGGGGTCGAGGACATCGAGCGGCTGGTGCTGAAGAGCGAGGGCGGCACGCCGGTGCTGGTGCGCGACGTGGCGCGGGTCGAGCTGGTGCCGGCCACCCGGCGCGGCGTGGCCGAGCTGGACGGCGAGGGCGAGGTGGCCTCGGGCATCGTCATGGCGCGCTTCGGCCAGAACGCGCTCGACGTCATCGCCAGCGTCAAGGACAAGATCGCCGAGATCCTGCCCGGCCTGCCCGAGGGCACCGAGATCGTGTCGGTGTACGACCGCTCCTCGCTGATCGAGCGGGCCATCGACAACCTGCAATGGACGCTGCTGGAGGAGAGCCTGATCGTTGCGCTGGTGTGCATCGTCTTCCTGATGCACGTGCGCAGTGCGCTGGTGGCCATCGTCACGCTGCCGATCGGCATCCTGATCGCATTCATCGCCATGCGCTCGATGGGCCTGGGCAGCAACATCATGAGCCTGGGCGGCATCGCGATCGCGATCGGGGCGATGGTGGACGCCGCCATCGTGATGATCGAGAACGCCCACAAGCGGCTCGAACACCTGCCGCAGGAGGCCGACGCGCGGATGCGCGGCAAGGCCATGATCAAGGCCTGCCAGGAGGTCGGCCCGGCGCTGTTCTTCTCGCTGCTGATCATCACCGTCTCGTTCCTGCCGGTGTTCACGCTGGAAGGGCAGGAGGGGCGGCTGTTCAGCCCGCTGGCCTTCACCAAGACCTTCGCGATGGCCGGCGCGGCGCTGCTGTCGGTGACGCTGGTGCCGGTGCTGATGCTGTTCTTCGTGCGCGGTCGCATCATGTCGGAGCAGAAGAACCCGGTGAACCGGCTGCTGATCTGGCTCTACCGGCCCGTCATCCGGCTGGTGCTGCGCTTCAAGTGGATCACGCTGCTGCTGGCCGTGGTGGCGGTCGGCGCGACCGTCCTGCCGGCGCGCGAGCTGGGCTCGGAGTTCATGCCGACCTTGAACGAGGGCTCGATCTTCTACATGCCGGCCTCGCTGCCGGGCATGTCGGTGACCGAGGCCTCGCGCATGCTGGCCACCACCAACCGGGTGATCAAGACCTTCCCGGAGGTCGAGTCGGTGTACGGCAAGGCCGGCCGCGCCGAATCGGCCACCGACCCGGCGCCGCTCGAGATGTTCGAGACCGTCATCAACCTGAAGCCGAAGGACGAATGGCGTGCGGGCATGACCGTCGACAAGCTGATCGGCGAGATGGATGCGGCGCTGAAGTTCCCGGGCGTGGCCAACTCCTGGACGATGCCGATCAAGGCCCGCATCGACATGTTGTCCACCGGCATCCGTACGCCGGTCGGCGTCAAGGTCTTCGGCTCCGACCTGAAGGTGATCGAACGGCTGGCGCGCGAGATCGAGCAGGCGGTCAAGAACGTGCCCGGCACCTCCAGCGCCTATGCCGACCGGGTCACCGGCGGCTACTACCTGGACATCGCGCCGCGGCGCGACCAGCTGGCGCGCTACGGCGTCACGGTGGGCGACTTCCAGCAGGTCATCAGCACCGCGCTGGGCGGCGAGACGGTCACCACCGCGGTCGAGGGCCTGGAGCGCTACGGCGTGTCGGTGCGCTACCCGCGCGAGATGCGCTCCGACCCCGAGCGCATCGCCAACGAAGTCTTCGTGCCCACCGCCAGCGGCATGATCCCGCTCGGCCAGCTGGCCGAGATCCGCATCCGCAACGGCGCGCCGGCCATCAAGACCGAGAACGCGCTGCTGACCGCCTACGTCTTCGTCGACATCCGTGACCGGGACGTCGGCTCCTACGTCGCCGAGGCGCGCCGCGCGGTGGCCGCGCAGGTCAGCTTCCCGCCCGGCTACTACGCCTCGTGGTCGGGCCAGTACGAATACATGGAGCGCGCCAAGGAGAAGCTGTCGGTGGTGGTGCCGGTGACGCTGGCAATCATCTTCGTGCTCTTGTTCCTGAACTTCCGCCGCCTGACCGAGACGCTGATCGTCATGCTGTCGGTGCCGTTCGCGCTGGTCGGCGGCATCTGGCTGATGTGGTGGCTCGACTACAACCTCAGCGTCGCCGTGGCGGTGGGCTTCATCGCGCTGGCCGGCGTCGCGGCCGAGACCGGCGTCGTCATGCTGATCTACCTCGACCAGGCCTGGCAGGCCAAGAAGGACGCACTGATCGCCCAGGGCCGCGAGCCCGGCGACGCCGACCTGCTCGACGCCATCATGGAGGGCGCCGTCGAGCGGGTACGGCCGAAGATGATGACCGTCGTCGCGATCATGGCCGGCCTGCTGCCGATCATGTGGAGCACCGGCACCGGCTCCGAAGTGATGAGCCGCATCGCCGCACCGATGGTCGGCGGCATGGTCTCCTCGACCGTGCTGACGCTCGGCGTCATCCCGGCCCTCTACGCGTTGGTCAAGCAGTGGCGCCTGGGCCGCGGGCTGGAGGGCGGGCGGACGGAGCTGGCGGCCGTGCCGGCTTGAGAGCAGCCGGCATGCGCCGGCGGGCTCGGGCATACTGGGGCTCACCGCCGGTCGCTGCCGGCCCGCCCAAGATGCCCGCCGTGATCGAATCCATCCTGCTCGCCGCCGCCGCGATCGCGACCCACCAGGGCGGCCGCAGCCTGTCCAATGCCAGCGGCTTCTTCTTCGAGCGCGACGACCGCCTGTTCCTGGTCACCAGCCGCCATGTGCTGCGCGACGACGCCTCCGGCCACCAGCCGGACCGCCTGACGATCGACGTCCACACCGATCTCGAAAACGTCGCCGAATGCACCGGCTTTTCGGTGCCGCTGTACCGCAACGGCAAGTCCCTGTGGCGCCAGGGTGGCGACAGCGCCGGCGACATCGACGTGGCCGCGATCGAGCTGGAGCGCGATGCGCTGCCGGCCGACGCCTGCCTGCAGGCCTTCACGCCCGATCACTTGGTGCGCGACCTGGATCGGGTCGAGGTCGGCACGCCGTTGCTGGTGGTCGGCTTTCCGCTCGGATTCGGCGACGAACTGCACCGCCTGCCGGTCGCCCGCCAGGCCATCGTCGCCTCCTCGTTCGGCCTGCGCTTCCAGGGCCGCGGCTACTTCCTGACCGACGCCCGCACCCACCGCGGCAGCAGCGGCGCACCGGTCGTGATGCGCGCCGAGGCGCCGACGGCCGGCATGCAGGCGCTGCCCTGGCACCTGCTCGGCATCCACACCGCCCGCCTCGACATGGGCGGCCGCGACCTCGTCGCCGACGAAGCGCTGGGCCTCAATTGCGCCTGGTACGCGGACATCCTGCTGACGCTGACCGAGGACTGATTGCCGCGGGCCGTGCGGCCAGGGCGGCCGGCCCGTGTGGCATATGTCACGTGGGTCCATGAGGGCCGCATGGGAATATCCAGTGCCCCGTTTTCGGACACCCCATGGACCGCAGCGAACGTTTTTACCGCATCCGCCAGCTTCTCGACGAGCGCGGGCTGGTAAGCCGCCGGCAGTTGCTGGAGGCGCTCGAAGTCTCACGCGCCACGCTGACGCGCGACATCGATTACCTCCGCTGCCGCTTCAACTTGCCCATCGTGTGGGACCGCGATGCGGGTGGCTACCGCATCGATCGCGCAGAGCGGGCAGGGGGGCAATACGAACTGCCGGGCCTGTGGTTCTCCGACAAGGAAATCCACGCCCTGCTGACGATGCAGCACCTGCTCGCCAATCTCGACCCCGGCGGCATCCTCGCGCCGCACATCGAACCGCTGATGGCTCATCTGAATGCGCTGCTCGGCGCAGCGGACGATGCGGCCGACGAAGTACGGCGCCGCGTGCTGGTCCGCGCGCTGGGAAGGCGCACCATCTCACTCGCGCATTTCGAAAAGGTCGGCTCCGCACTGCTGCGCCGCAAGCGGCTGACGATCCGCTACTTCGCCCGCGGCCGCGGCGAGCAGACCGAAAGAGAAGTCTCGCCGCAACGCCTGGTGCACTACCGCGAGAACTGGTACCTCGACGCCTGGTGCCACGAGCGCCGCGCGCTGCGTAGCTTCGCGCTCGACGCGACACGCCACGTGGAAGTGCTCGACCGCGCCGCGCGGGACATCGCCGCCAGCAAGCTCGACGAAGTCCTCGGTCCGGGCTACGGCATCTTCGGCGGCTGCAAGCTGCAATGGGCCAAGCTCCGCTTCAGTCCGGAGCGGGCGCGCTGGGTATCGCTGGAGCAATGGCATCCGAAGCAGCGCGGTCGCTTCGACGGCGAGGGCTACTTCGTGCTCGAGGTGCCCTATGCGGATCACCGGGAATTGATGATGGATGTGCTGAAACACGGGACGCACTGCGAGGTGTTGGGCGATGCGCGGTTCCGCGAGATCCTGTCCAGGGAAATCAGGACTATGGCGAAGACATATGAAGCTAAGTGATTTCAAGGCTCATCTGGTGAGCCTTCTCGCTGGCAGAATTCGCCTCGTTGCCTCAACGATGGTTCCGCAATGACGTTGCCGAGTTTCTACCGTTACTGGGGGAAGGCCAGGCCAGAAATTGAGCACTGCGCTCCGTGTCATCTGCTCCCCTACCACTGTCTCGACGTCGCGGCTGTCGGCACCACCTATCTTCGACAAATGCCGTTGGCGATGGCGTGGATGCACTCCGAACTGGGTAGTGCCGCGGACGAACCGCTGATTGCCTGGGTCGGGCTCTGTCTGGCCCTGCATGATGTCGGCAAGTTTTCGGAGGCATTCCAGAGTCAGCGCAAGGATCTTTTCGCCGAATTGCGCCTTCGCGAACCGGATTCTGCGAAACCCTACATTCGGCGTCATGATGACCTTGGTTGGATGTTCTGGAAGGATGTACTGCAGGAGCAAGCCATTGGCGATCAGTGGTTCGGCGACGGAACCGAAGACCTCCTGGACGGAATTGACTGGTGGCTCGCAGCCAGTACTGGTCATCACGGCCAGCCGCCCCGCAATGTGGCTGGCGATCACTGGAATCGCCACTTTCATTCGACCGAAGACAAGGGCGCAATCGCTGGCTTCGTTGAGGCTCTGTTTGGGCTCTTTCCGCGCGAATCGATTCGCACACTTCTCTCGTCATTCGACCCGGTTGCGTTTGAGTCAGCCAGCAGGACTCTGTCGTGGTGGGTCGCGGGAATCGCCGTGCTTGCAGACTGGCTGGGATCGAATACTGATTTCTTTCCGTACCGGGACGACGAGGTCAGCCTTGCCGATTATTGGGTTGATGCCCAGCAGCGCGCGACCGTGGCATTGCGTTCGGCGGACGTATTGACAACGCGTTGCCGGCGCTTCGATTTCCGACAGCTCTTTCCGGCTATCGAGACACCGTCACCGTTGCAGCGTTGGGCGTCATCCGAGCCGGTCCGCCATGAACCGCAAATCCATATCCTCGAAGACGTGACCGGGGCCGGCAAGACCGAGGCGGCGCTCGCGTTGGCCCATCGGTTGATCGCTGGCGGTGTCGCCGACGGCTTCTTTGTTGGCCTGCCATCAATGGCGACGGCCAATGCAATGTATGGTCGCATCGCGGAGGTCTATCAGAAGCTGTTCGCTGAGCACACCAGTCTTGTGCTTGCCCACGGGCAGCGCGATCTGGTCGAAGCCTTCGCGGAATCGATCGTTCCGTCCGGTCCGGGCGAAGACGACCCCTGCCAGGCCGACGAAACCGCGACGGCGCGCTGCAAGGCTTGGCTGGCCGACCACAATAAGCGTGCGCTGCTCGCACCCGCCGGCATCGGCACCATCGACCAGGTCTTGCTTGCGGTATTGATGAGCAAGCATCAGTCGCTGCGCCTGCTCGGACTGTTCCGCAAGGTCCTGATTGTTGACGAGGTGCACGCGTGTGACGCCTACATGGCGCGCGTGCTGGGTACGCTTCTCGAATTTCACGCTCGCGCCGGCGGAAGCGCGATCCTGCTGTCGGCAACCCTTTCGCAGCGCATGAAGCAGTCGCTGCTGGATGCTTTCGCGCGCGGCCTTGGCAAGCCGGTGGCACCAGCTAAGGGCTCGGCTGACTTCCCTCTGACCACCTCATGGTGGCGCGACGCGCCGGAGGCCTGCGAGGCGAGACTTGGGACGCGGGACGATGTGCGTCGCGAATTGGCAGTTCACTATGTCTCCGACGAGGCCGAAGTGCTCGCCGCAATCCGCGCCGCGCTTGCCGCAGGAAAGTGTGTGTGCTGGATGCGCAACACGGTTGCTGATGCCCTTGCCGCACATGTGATGCTCCAGGGCGATCTGCCCCCCGAGAAACTCATCCTCTTTCATGCGCGTTTCACCCTGCGCGACCGGCTCGATATCGAGCGCCGCATCCTGAAGCATTTTGGCAAGGCGAGCACGCCAGAGGACCGCTGCGGCCGACTGGTGATCGCCACCCAGGTCGCCGAGCAGAGCCTTGACGCCGACTGGGACTTCGTTGTGTCGGACCTTGCTCCCATCGACCGCCTCGTCCAGCGTGCCGGACGGCTGCAGCGACATCCCCGCGACAAGGACGGGCGCTGCCTGAAAGGACCTACCGCCCGCGACCAGCGCGGCCAGCCCTGCCTGTGGGTGTTCGGGCCGAAGTGGACCGGAGATCCGACGCCTCGCTGGTTCAAGGACGCGTTTCCAAAGGCATCGGGCGTTTATCCACACCACGGCCAGCTATGGCGGACTGCCCGTGCGCTGCGCAACGGACCACTGTCGATTCCCGGAGACGCACGTGACTTGAT
>JBNLET010000118.1:0-13334 GCA_050305135.1 Rhodocyclaceae bacterium
GATCACGCTGGGCCTGCAGGGCTGCCTGCGGCTGGGGCGGATGAAGGAGGAAGGATCGGCGGCGGTCGAGCTGACCTCGATCATGAAGCGCAATTCCTGCGGCAAGGCCCTCGACATCGCCCGCGTCGCGCGCGACATGCTCGGCGGCAACGGCATCTCGGACGAATTCGGCGTGATCCGCCACGTCGTGAACCTGGAGGTGGTGAACACCTACGAGGGCACCCACGACATCCACGCGCTGATCCTCGGCCGGGCGATCACTGGACTGCAGGCCTTCGCCAACTGATGGGGGCGCTCTCCGGCATCCGGGTGCTCGACCTGTCGCGCATCCTGGCCGGCCCCTGGGCGGCGCAGATCCTCGGCGACCTGGGCGCCGAGGTGATCAAGGTCGAGCGGCCCGGCCACGGCGACGACACGCGCGGCTGGGGGCCGCCCTGGCTGAAGGACGCCGACGGCCGCGACAGCGACACCGCCGCCTACTTCCTGTGCGCCAACCGCAACAAGCGCTCGCTGACGATCGACATCACCCGGCCCGAGGGGCAGGCGCTGGTACGCGAGCTGGCGCAGGCCAGCGACGTGCTGATCGAGAACTACAAGCTCGGCGGGCTGGCCCGCTACGGCCTCGACTACGCTTCGCTGCAGGCAGTCAATCCGCGCCTCGTCTATTGCTCGATCACCGGCTTCGGCCAGCACGGACCGTACGCCGCGCGCGCCGGCTACGACTTCCTGATCCAGGGTCTGGGCGGGCTGATGAGCATCACCGGCCGGCCCGACGGCGAGCCCGGCGGCGGGCCGATCAAGGCCGGCGTCGCGCTGACCGACATCCTGACCGGCCTGTACGCGGCCAACGCGATCCAGGCCGCGCTGCTGTGGCGAGCCTCGAGTGGGCTTGGCCAGCACATCGACATGGCGCTGCTGGACGTGCAGGTGGCCTGCCTCGCCAACCAGGCGATGAACTACCTGGCCACGGGCCAGTCGCCCGACCGGCTCGGCAACGCCCATCCGAACATCGTGCCCTACCAGGATTTCCCGACCGCCGACGGCCACATGATCCTGGCCATCGGCAACGACGCGCAGTTCGCCCGTTTCTGCACCGCGGCCGGCGCGCCGGAACTGGCCTCCGACGAGCGCTACGCGACCAATCGCGCCCGGGTCGTCAACCGCGCCACGCTGATTCCGCGGCTGAACGGGCTGACCCGCCGGCGCGGCACGCAGCAGTGGATCGAGGCGCTCGAGGCGATCGGCGTGCCCTGCGGGCCGATCAACGACCTGGCCGGCGTGTTCGCCGACCCGCAGGTGCAGGCGCGCGGGCTGGAGGTGCGCCAGCGGCGCGAGGGCGGCACGCCGGTACCGCAGGTGGCGAGCCCGATGCGGCTGTCGCAGACGCCGGTCGGTTACGACCGGCCGCCGCCGGCGCTGGGTGCCGACAGCGAAGACGTGCTGAGGGAAGTGCTGGGTCGTTCGGCCGAGGAGATCGCGCGGCTGCGGCGCGATCGCGTGGTGTGAGGCGCCTCGGCGCGGCGCTCAGGCGGCCTGTCGTTCGGCGCGGCGCAGCCGCTCGGCCATCACCCGCATCAGGTCGACCGCGAACTGCGGATACTGCGAGACGATTTCCTCGAAGCGCTGGCCGTCGATGCGCGACAGCCGGCAGTCGGTGATCGCACGCACGCTCATCGGTCGTGGCTGGTCGGGCTCGATCAGCGCCAGTTCGCCGAGAAAGGCGCCCGGCCCGGCCACCTCGATGGTCTGCCCCAGCACCAGCAGCTCCGCCTGACCCTCCACCAGCAGATAGGTCACGTCGGCCGCTTCGCCCTCGCTGAAGAGGATTTCGTGCGCGGGCAGCCGCACGAGGCCGGTGGCGGCGGTGATCAGGTCTGCAAGCTCCATGGTCCGGGTGCTCCGATTTGGCCGGGGTGATGCCCCTACTACGGGCCGCCACAGGACATGCTTAAGGGTTAGATGAGCTGCAATGTTGGCCGCCGGAATTGCCTTGTCGCGACAGCTCTCCCGGGCCGGGGCGTGAGCGTCGCCGTCGCCGGGTCAGGCGGCGGGCAGGCGTTTTTCCATGAAGCGGGCGCTGCCGGCGGCCGGATCGAGCTCGTAGTCCGCGAAGCCGAAGCGGCGATAGCTCGCCAGCGCGCGGCCGTTGTTCGACAGTACCTCCAGCGTCAGCTTGCAGCAGCCG
Organism: Rhodocyclaceae bacterium; assembly: GCA_050305135.1. Classification (GTDB taxonomy): domain Bacteria; phylum Pseudomonadota; class Gammaproteobacteria; order Burkholderiales; family Rhodocyclaceae; genus Cognatazoarcus. The sequence goes on from JBNLET010000118.1 coordinate 2,186, forward strand.
CGGCGCCGCGCCTCGGCCTCGACGGCGGCCAGCAGCGCCTGGCCGACGCCTTGGCCGCGCGCCTCCTGCAGCACCACGATGTCGTGGATGTTCAACAGCGGCTGCGCGGCAAAGGTCGAGAAGCCTTCGAAGCAGTTCACCAGGCCCAGCGGCTGCGCGCCCTGCCAGGCCATGAAGGCGATGAAGTCGCCCCGCGCCAGCAGCCGCGCGGCCAGATGTTCGCGGGCCTGGGCCGACAACGGCCGTCCGCCGCCCATCGGATCGCGGGCATAGTGGTCCAGCAATGCCAGCCAGGCCTGTGCCTGCCGCGGGTCGGCCAGCTCGGCGCGGCGGATTTCGATCTTTTCGTTCATCGCCGGGCATTCTCCCACGCCGGACCGGCGCGCGCGTGGCGCCTTGTGTCGACGCCGACTGCGCCCGGCGGTGCTATCGTTTGGGCCATCCACCTGCAGGAGATGCGCGATGGCCAACACCGTAAAGCTCGAGGTTTCGGACCGGATCGCCACGCTGAAGCTGAACCGGCCCGATGCGCTCAACGCGCTGTCGGTCGAGATGATGGAGGATCTCGCCACGACGCTGAGGACGCTGCGCGGACGCAGGGATTTCGCGGTACTGATCGTCGAGGGGGTGGGCGAGCACTTCATGGCCGGCGGCGACCTGAACGATTTCGCGGCCCACCTGAAAACCATGCCGCAGTCCAGGCTGGCGGCGTTCCGGGCCATGATCGAGCAGTACGTGAACCCGTCCGTCGCCATCCTGCAAGGCCTGCACCAGCCCGTCATCGCCAAGGTGCGCGGGGCCTGCGCGGGCTTCGGTCTGTCGCTGATGCTCGGCTGCGACCTGGCGGTGTGCGCCGACGACGCCAAGTTCACGACCGCCTACGCCTCCATCGCGCTGTCGGCCGACGGCGGCATGTCCTACTTCCTGCCGCGCGTGGTCGGCAGCCGCAAGGCGATGGAACTGATGCTGCTGGCCGATCGCTTCGACGCCTCCGACGCGCTGCGGCTGGGGCTCGTGAACCGGGTCGTGGCAGAGGATGCGCTGGACGAACAGACCCTGGCGCTGGCTCGGCGCCTGGCCGCGGGGCCGTGCCACGCCTACGGCGAGCTGAAACGCCTGGTCGGCGCCTCGTTCGACACCCGGCTCGATGCCCAGCTCGAGTGCGAGGCCGAAGCCTTCGCCCGCTGCTCCGCGACGCGGGATTTCGCCGAAGGGGTGACGGCCTTCCTGGACAAGCGCAAGCCGGGCTTCGAGGGCTGTTGACGGCGCTTGAACTGCGCCGCCAGCGCTGCGCCTGACGGTCGCCTCGGAGCGGCGAAAGGAGCTGCCGCGCCGTTGTGCATCGGCTGCCCCGTGCGCCAAGTTCTCACATGGCCTGACGGCATCGCCGCCGCGGCAAGCGTTCGCAAGCGCAGCGGCGCCATCGGAACAGGCCGGTCCCATTGACGAACTCACGATAAAGCCATGCACAGAATCGCGTTGCGCGCTCTCGCCATGCTGGCCTCGTGCTTCGCCGCCTTCAGTCCGGCGGCGGCCGAGGATCTACGCGAGCTGATGAAGCATCCCGCCAATTGGGCCGCCCAGGCGGGAGACCTGCGCAACTGGCGGTACAGCGGCCTCGATCAGATCAACCGCGGCAACGTGGCCCGGCTCGAACCGGTGTGGCAGTTGGCCACCGGCGGGCGCCGCGGCCACGAGGGCGGCCCGCTGGTGGTGGGCGATACGCTCTACCTGCACACGCCTTACCCGAACCAGGTGACGGCCGTCGCGCTGGCCGACCGGTCGGTGAAGTGGCGCTACACACCGAGTCAGGACGAGGCGGCGCTGGCCACGCTGTGCTGCGACACCGTCAGTCGCGGCCTGGCCTACGGCGACGGCATGATCCTGTTGCAGCAGACCGACACCACGCTGCTGGCCCTCGACGCCGAGACCGGCAAGGTGCGCTGGCGGGTGAGGAACGGGGATCCGGCCAGGGGCGAGAGCGCGACCAATGCGCCGCACGTGTTCGATCGCTACGTGATCACCGGCATCGCCGGCGGCGAGTATGGAGTGCGCGGTCACATCACCGCCTATGCGCTGGCCGACGGCCACCGGGTGTGGCGCGGCTACAGTACCGGGCCGGACGCGGACATGCTGATCGAGCCGCAGCAGACCAGGACCTGGCGCGGCGGCAGGATGGTGCCGGTGGGCAAGGATTCCTCGCTCGAGAGCTGGCAGGGCGAGCAGTGGCGAACCGGCGGCGGCACCACCTGGGGGTGGTATGCCTACGACCCCGAGCTGCGGTTGCTCTACTACGGCAGCGGCAATCCATCGACCTGGAATCCGATCCAGCGGCCGGGTGACAACAAGTGGTCGATGAGCCTTTGGGCGCGCGACATCGACAGCGGCAAGGTGCGCTGGGTCTACCAGATGACGCCGCACGACGAATGGGACTACGATGGCGTCAACGAGCTGATCCTGTTCGATGCCGTCGACGCTGCCGGCAAGCCACGGCGGCTGCTGGCGCACTTCGACCGCAACGGTTTTGCCTACACGCTCGATCGCGCCAGCGGCGAGTTGCTGCGCGCCGAAAGATTCGACCCGAGCGTGAACTGGGCCAGGCGGATCGACCCGGCGAGCGGCCGGCCCGAGCTCGACCCGCGTTATTCCCCCGAGCACAGCGGCGAGGACGAGACCACCGCCGGCATCTGCCCGGCCACCATCGGCGCCAAGAACCAGGCACCGGCCGCCTATGCACCGCAAGCCGGCCTGTTCGTCGTGCCGACGATCCACCTGTGCATGGACAACGAGGTGTTCGAGGTCGATTACGCGGTCGGCCAGCCCTATACCGGGGCGGACATCCACATGCATGCGGCGCCGGGCGACGACGACGCCATGGGCCACCTGATCGGCTGGGATGCGCTCGAGGGGCGGATCGTCTGGTCCCGAGCCGAGCGCTTCCCGCTGTGGGGCGGGGTGCTGACCACGGCGGGCGGTGTGGCCTTCTATGGCACGCTCGACGGCTACCTCAAGGCCGTAGACAGCCGCGACGGCAAGCCGCTGTGGGTGTCCCCCAGGCTGCCCTCCGGCGTGGTCGGCAACGTGACGAGTTGGTCTCATGCCGGCCGCCAGTACGTGGGCGTGTTCGCCGGCACCGGCGGCCTCGCTGCCGACCCGGACGGTATCGTTCGGCTGATGGGCAAGGGGACGGGCGAGGAAAGCGCCGGCGGCACGCTGGCGGTGTTCGCGCTGCCGGCGGCGGAGCGTTGAAGACCAACTCATTCGGCGCCGCGCCGCGGGTGCTGCCAAGCCGTCACGACGGATGTGGCAAGGCGTTGCGCATGGGCGGCCGATGACGGCAGGGCGACAAGGTCGGTGACGCCGGCGCGTTGCGCAGAACGCCGCCTTGCCTGTTCAGAAGCGGCGAGACCGGATCGGTCGCAGCGCCTCCGGCAGACTGGTGCGCCCGCGGCCGAGTCCTACGGCCGCATGACACCTTTCAGCGTTCGCCCGGCGCGGGCCGCCAGCCCGCCCAGCCATTCGTGGCTGGCGTACCAGCCCGACAGCGCGGCGCGCGGTGTCGGCAGCAGATCCAGCAGTTCGAAATCGGCGGCCGGATTGGCCTGCCAGGCGGTCGGTGCCTCGACGACCGCGAGGCCGGCCGCTTCGAAGTCGCGGCGGGCGCGCGGCATGTGGGCGGCGTGGGTGACCAGTGCGATCGTGTCGATGCCGTCGGCGGCCAGCAGCCGGGCGCTCATGGCGGCGTTGTCGGCGGTGTCCATGGCCTGCGTCTCGACCCAGCGCGCGCGCAGGCCGAAGTCCTGCTGCAGTGCCTCGGCCATCAGCTCGGCCTCGGCCCGCTGTTCGCGCACCGGACCGCCGCTGAGCAGGATCGGCAGGCCGCTTGCGCGCGCCAGTCGGGCGCCGTAGCGCAGCCGCTCGAGGCTGTAGGCATTGATCGTGGCGCCGCCGTATTCGGGCGCGTAGCTACGCTGGCCGCCGGCCAGGATGACGATCGCGCCGGCCTTGGCCAGGGCCTCGGCGCCGACCGGCCGGCTCTGCTCGAGACCGGACAGCATCCAGCCCACCGTCAGCGGGGCGCTGCAGAACCAGGCCGCGGCGAGGCCCAGCCAGGCCAGCCGGCGCGCCCGACCGCCGAGCCACAGGCCGGCCAGGATCAGCAGCAGCGGGCCGAGCGGCGGCAGCAGCGCCAGCGCGGTGATCTTCTTGGCCCAGAACAGCATCAGTTCGGCATCGAGAGGCATCTGCATTGTTAGGATCGGAGCGGGCCTTTATTATCGCCGAGTCACCACGCACGGCCGACCGTCCATGCCCGATCACCGCTACGGCTTCGAGAGCCTGTGCCTGCACGCCGGGCAGCAGCCCGACGCCGCCACCGGCGCCCGCGCCGTGCCGATCTACCAGACCACCTCCTTCGTCTTCGATTCGCCCGAGCAGGCCGCGGCGCTGTTCAACCTGCAGACCTTCGGCAACGTCTACTCGCGCATCTCGAATCCTACCGTGGCGGTGTTCGAGGAGCGCATGGCGGCGCTCGAGGGCGGCAGCGCGGCGCTGGCCACCGCGTCCGGCCTGTCGGCGCAGATGACGGCGCTGCTGACGCTGTGCCAGCAGGGCGACCGCATCGTCTCGGCCCGCAACCTTTACGGCGGCAGCTATTCGCAGCTCGACGTCAGCCTGCGCAAGCTGGGCATCGAGACGGTCTTCGTCGATCCGTCCGAGCCGGACAACTTCCGTGCCGCGATCGACGACCGGACCAAGGTCGTGTACGGCGAGATCATCGGCAACCCGGGCCTCGACGTGCTCGACATCGGCGCCGTCTCGGCGATCTGCCACGAAGCCGGCGTGCCGCTGATGATCGACAACACGCTGGCCTCGCCCTGGCTGTGCCGGCCGATCGAGCACGGCGCCGACATCGTCGTGCATTCGGCCACCAAGTACATCGGCGGGCACGGTACGACGATGGGCGGCGTGATCGTCGAGGCCGGCACCTTCCCGTGGGACAACGGCCGCTTTCCGCAGATGACCGAGCCCTCGCCGGGCTACCACGGGGTGGTGTTCTTCGAGACCTTCGGCAACTTCGGCTTCGTCACCAAGGCGCGCATGGAGGTGCTGCGCACCTTCGGCCCGGCGCTGTCGCCGCTGTCGGCCTTCATGCTGCTGCAGGGGCTGGAGACGCTGCCGATCCGGATGGATCGCCACGTTGCTAACGCGCGCGCGGTGGCCGAGTTCCTGTACGCCCATCCGCTCGTGGATTGGGTCAACTATCCCGGCCTGCCGGACAGTCCCGACCGGGCACTGGTCGAGCGCTACCTGCCGCGAGGGGCCGGCGGCATCCTGTCGTTCGGCATCCGCGGCGGGCAGGCGGCCGGCGAGCGCTTCATCGACGCGCTGCAGATGTTCAGCCACCTCGCCAACGTCGGCGACGCCCGCTCGCTGGTGATCCACCCGGCCTCCACCACTCACCGCCAGCTGTCCGAGGAGGAGCAACGGGCGGCCGGCGTGCCGCCCGACATGGTGCGGCTGTCGATCGGGCTGGAGACGCTGGAAGACATCCTGTGGGATCTCGAGCAGGCGCTCGAGCGCTGCGGGGCGGCGTGATGGGCCTGCGCGGGCTGATCTGGGCGCTGATCGGCATCCTCGCCATCTACGTGGCGTGGCAGTTGCTGCGGCTCGGCCGCCGGGACCAGGCGCCGCCGCCCGGAGCGGGGCGTCCCGCGCTGGCGGGCGGCAGCGGGGACGAGGACGGGGATCCGTCCGACCCGGCGACCGTGGTGCCCGACGACGATGTGGCGCCGCGCGGCGAGGTCGAGCGTCTGGCGCTGGAAATGCAGCAACTGCGGCGCGAGGTGTCGCAGTTGCGCGGCGAGCAGGAGGCGCAGCGGCACGAGTGCCACCGGTTGGGCGAGGAGCTCGCCGCGGCGCGCGACGCGCTGGCCGGCATCCAGGCGGCGCAGAACGTTTCGCCGCAATACGGCGAGGCGGTGATGCTGGCACGCCGCGGCCTGGAGTCCGAGGCGATTGCCGAGCGCTGCGGCATCTCGGTCGCCGAGGCGGCCCTGGTGCGCTCGCTGGCCGGCGGCGGCGAGGCGGCGGGAGCGCGCGATGACGGATGAGGCGCGCGCGCCGGATCATGCGGCGGCGCAGGAGCTGCAGCGGCGAGGCTGGCTCAGGGCCGGAGCCGGGCTGGGCCTGATCGCGCTGCTGCTGGGCGCGCTGGCGCTGCTCGAGCCTGCGCCCGAACGGGCCGCGCAAGCAGAGAAGACGCCTGTGGCCGCCGCGCCGGCCCAGCCGCCGACGCCGGCTGCTGCAGCGCCGGCTGCCGAGCCGGCAGCGAAAACCGCCGCGGCGGTGCACGAACCGCTGATCGGCGCGGCCGTCGCGCTGCCCGAGCCGCCGCCCGTGGCGGACGAGACGACGCCGCAGGCCGCCGCCGCGCCCGATGCGCCGGCCGAGCAGGCGCTAGGCGAGGTTTCGTCGCCGAGCCGGGCCGATTCGGCCGCTGCCGGCGATGGCACGCCGTCGGCACCGGCACCGGCGGTGCAGGCCGAGGCGACCGAGGCCGTGCAGCAGTTGCCGGTCGAGCCGGTACCGGCCGGTACGAAGGGCTATCTGCTCCAGCTCGGCGTGTTCGGCGTCAGCGCCAATGCCGCAGCGCTGCTGGAACAGCTGCGCCGACGCGGCGTGCCCGGGCGGCTGGAGACCCGCGTCGTGGCCGGGCCGTTCGGCTCGCGCAAGAACGCCGAGGAGACCGGCAGGAGGTTGCAGCAGGCCGGCTTCGCGAAGGGCATCGTGGTCAAGGTGCGTTAATCCCGCGGCTTGCGCGCCGGCCGGCCGTTGGGCGTCGGCTCTCCCGGCGCGGCCAGGGCGAGTGCGGGAAATGGCGCATTAAAGGGGGCCATTTCGGCGCATTGCCGGGTGCGAGGCGGGATTAACGTATCAAGCTGCCACAGCAGCGCATCAGGGGAGGAGCCCAAATGAAAGTCGAAAGTCCCGTACTCGGCTCGCTGGACGTCAGCGCCGACAAGATCATCGAATTCCCGCAAGGCCTGCCGGCATTCGAGCAATGCCGCCGTTTCACGCTGGTGCACGAGGAGGGCGCCAAGACGATCCTGCTGCTGCAGAGCGTGGATGATCCGGCGGTGGTGTTCTCGATTGCCGGCGCCGACTCGCTCGGCGTGAACTACGAGTTCTCGCTCAGCGACGACGAGACCGCGCTGATCGGCCTCGAGGATCCGCAGGACGTCGCGGTGGCGGTCATCGTGCGCAAGCGCGCGGGCGAGCAGGAGACGCCGGCCACGGTCGGGCTGCAGGCCAACTTCATGGCGCCGCTGGTGTTCAACATGCAGAACCGCAAGGCGCTGCAGAAGAACATCGGCAAGCTCGGCTGCGACGTCACGCTGCGCGCCAGGGACTGATCCGCCGGCGCCGTCCCGCCGGGCCCGCCCGGTGCCCGGACCTTGTCGCGGCCCGCTCGCGCTCGCTCCGTTGCCAGGCGAGGGGTGGGGAAGGGGTTGTCGGTGGATGGCTCGCGGCCGTCGGCTGGCGGGCAGGGGGCCTGCTCGCCCGACGGTTACAATCTCCGCCTCCGGCGGCTGCGCCGCCCATCATTCGACAGGAGATTCGTACCATGAGCCGGACCATCGTTTCGACCCCCAATGCCCCCGCCGCGATCGGCACCTACTCGCAGGCCGTGCGGGTAGGCGATACCGTCTACCTGTCCGGCCAGATCGGGCTCGATCCGGCCAGCATGGCCTTGGTCGAGGGCTTCGAGGCGCAGACCGAGCAGGTGTTCGCCAATCTGCGCGCGGTCGCCGAGGCCTCGGGCGGCCGGCTGGCCGACGCGGTCAAGCTGACGATCTACCTGACCGATCTCGGCAACTTCGCCAAGGTCAACGAGATCATGGCGAAGTACTTCGCCGAGCCCTACCCGGCGCGCGCCGCGGTCGGCGTCAAGGAGTTGCCGAAGGGCGCCCTGGTCGAGGCCGACGCCGTGCTGGTGCTCGGCTGAGTCCGCAGCGGCATGCCGGCAGACGGGCCGCCGGGCGGCGGTTGGGGAGGCATCGGTTCGCAACTGGCCGGGCGGCTGGCCAAGCTCGACATCCGCGGCCCGCTCGACCTGTTGCTGCATCTGCCGCTGCGTTATGAAGACGAAACCCGGCTGACGCCGCTGCGCGAGGCGCTGGGGGGCGATACCTGCCAGTGCGAGGTCAGGGTGCTGTCGAGCGAGGTGGCGCTGCGCCCGCGCCGCCAACTGGTCGTGCGGGTGGCCGACGACAGCGGCGAGATGGTGCTGCGCTTCCTCAATTTCTACCCCTCGCTGCAGAAGCAGATGGCGGCCGGCAACCGTCTGCGCGTATTCGGCGAACTGCGCCGCGGCTTCTTCGGCGCCGAGATGGTGCATCCGCGGGTCAGGGTGGTCGGCGCGGACGAACCGCTGCCGAAGGGCTTGACGCCGGTCTACCCGAGCACCGCGGGACTGGCCCAGTCGGCGCTGCGCAAGCTGATCGACGCGGAGCTGCGCCGTGCCGCGCTGGTCGATCCGCTGCCCGAGGGGCTGCGCGCACGGCTGGATCTGATGCCGCTGCCCGAGGCGATCGCGACGCTCCATCATCCGCCGCCCGAGACCCCGGCCGAGGCGCTGCAGGCGCGCACCCACCCGGCCTGGCGGCGGGTCAAGTTCGACGAATTGCTGAGCCAGCAGCTGTCGCTGCGCAAGGCCTACGCGGCGCGGCGGGCCCGTCGCGCGCTGCCGCTGGCGGCCAGCGGGCAGCTCAGCGGCCGCCTGCTCGAGACGCTGCCGTTCGCGCTGACCGGGGCCCAGAGCAGGGCCTGGCACGAGATCGCCGCCGACCTGGCCAGCCCGCATCCGATGCAGCGCCTGCTGCAGGGCGACGTCGGCAGCGGCAAGACCATCGTCGCCGCGCTGGCCATGCTGCAGGCCGCCGAGGCCGGTTGCCAAGCCGCGCTGATGGCGCCGACCGAGATCCTGGCCGAGCAGCACTACCGCAAGATCGCCCAATGGCTGCAGGCGCTGGGGCTGGAGGTGGCGTGGCTGTCCGGCAGCCAGAGGAAGAAGCAGCGGCGGGCGATGCTCGAGCGGCTGGCCGCCGGCGAGGCCTCGTTCGCGATAGGCACCCACGCGCTGATCGAGGAGATGGTTGATTTCCCGCGCCTCGGCCTGGCGGTGGTGGACGAGCAGCACCGTTTCGGCGTGCGGCAGCGGCTGGCGCTGCGCGAGAAGGGCAGCGACGGCGCCCATCCGCACATGCTGATGATGTCGGCGACGCCGATCCCGCGCACGCTGGCGATGAGCTTCTACGCCGACCTGGACGTCTCGCTGCTCGACGAGCTGCCGCCCGGGCGCACGCCGATCGTCACCAAGCTGGTCTCGGACGCGCGGCGCGAAGAGGTCGTCGGCCGGGTGCGGGACGCCTGCCTGCAGGGCCGGCAGGCCTACTGGGTGTGCCCGCTGGTGGAGGAGTCGGAGACGCTGCAACTGCAGACCGCGGTGGACACCCACCAGGCACTTTCCGAGGCGCTGCCCGGCTTGTCGGTGGGGCTCGTGCACGGCCGCATGAAGGGCGACGAGAAGGCGGCGACGATGGCTGCCTTCGTCGCCGGCGAGCTGCAGCTGCTGGTGGCGACGACCGTCATCGAAGTCGGTGTGGACGTGCCCAACGCCAGCCTGATGGTGATCGAGCACGCCGAGCGCTTCGGCCTCGCGCAGCTGCATCAGTTGCGCGGCCGGGTCGGGCGCGGCAGTGCCGATTCGGTCTGCATCCTGCTGTATGCCCAGCCCCTGTCGCAGAACGGCCGCGCGCGGCTGAAGGTGATCTTCGAGAACGGCGACGGCTTCGCGATCGCGCGCGAGGACCTGCGCCTGCGCGGCCCGGGCGAATTCGTCGGTGCGCGCCAGAGCGGGCTGCCGATGCTGCGCTTCGCCGATCTGGAGCAGGACGTCGAACTGGTCGAACTGGCCCGCGACGAGGCAGGCCGGCTGCTCGCCGGACACGGCCGGGTGGCCGACGCGGTGCTGGCGCTGTGGTTCGCCGGCCGCGAGGGCCTGCTCGGCGCCTGAAGCCGAGGCTGTAACATTTTCTTGCTCGGCTTCGTGCTAGGTTGACGGTGCACCCGCCACCCGATACGAATAATTCAGCCTCGATGCCGTTTCACCTCAACCGGGTCCGTCCGACCCGCTGCCGTCGCTGGTTGCGTTGCCTGTTGCTGGGCGGCCAGATGATCTCGCTGCCGTCGCTGGCGGCGCTGCCGCTGCCGGTGGCCGACGAGCTGTCCAAGGTCCGCATCGCCGAGGAGTCGGTCGCGATATGGGTGCAGAAGATCGGCGCGGACGAGCCCGAAGTGGCGCACAACGCCGATCGGCCGATGAATCCGGCCTCGGTGATGAAGCTGCTGACCACCTTCGCAGCCTTCGACGTGCTCGGGCCGACCCATACCTGGAAGACCCGCGTATTGGCCGACCAGGCGCCGCGCAAGGGCATCCTGGACGGCAACCTGTACCTGGTCGGCGAGGGCGATCCGGCGTTCGGTCTGGAGCGGCTGTGGCGGCTGCTGCACGAACTGCGCCAGGACGGCGTCGGCGAGATCCGCGGCAACGTCGTGATGGACCGCAGCGCCTGGCGGCTGCCGCCGTTCGATGCCTGGGCCTTCGACGGGCGCGGCACGCGTCCCTACAACATCGGGCCCGACGCGCTGATGATCGGCAACGCGGCGCTGAAGCTGCGTTTCGTGCCGACCGCGGGCGACGGGCTGCCGCGCCTGCAGTCGGATCCGCCGCTCGACGGCATCGCGGTGGTCTCGGCCCTGAAGCCGGCGCGCGGCGGCTGTGGCGACTGGGACGAGCGGCTCGAGGTGGAATACCTGCAGCCGGGCGACCGGCCGGTGGTCCGCGTCGGCGGCGAATGGCGCAGCAGCTGCGGCGCGCGCGAATGGTTCGTCGCGCCGATGCGGCCGGACGAATACTCGCGGGCCGCCTTCGCGGGCATGTGGAAAGAGGTGGGCGGCCGCCTGACCGGCCGCATCTTCGACGGTGTGACGCCGGCCGAGGCGGTGCCGCTGGCGGTGGACGTCTCGCCGACGTTGGCCGAGGTCGTGCGCGACATGAACAAGTGGTCGAACAACGTACAGGCCC
>JBNLET010000119.1:0-19133 GCA_050305135.1 Rhodocyclaceae bacterium
CCGGTCGCACCCGCAGCGCTCGCCGATGCGCCGAAGGCCGCGCCCTTGCTGCCGATCGCGCTGGGGCAGGCCGCCGCGGCGCTGCAGGCCGACACGCCGCGCTGGGTCGGCGAGGCGCCGGCCGAGAACTGGTTCCTGCAACTGCGGACCGTGGACGGCGCCCGCGCCGAGGACATCGACGCCTTCATCGAGGCGCTGCCGGCGGGCGTCGACCGAGCCGAGCTGCGGATCTACGTCCGCGACCTGGGCTGGGGCGCGCGGGTCGGGATCATCTACGGCGACTACGCGACGCGCGGCGAGGCCCTCGACGCATTGAACCGGCTGCCGGCCGCGCTGCGCCGGGAAGGGGCCTACCCGCGCCAGGTGAAGGGGCTGCAATAGCGCCGCCGGAAATGGAAATTAATCCTTACGTAGCATTGAAGTAATCTTTCAACCCGCTACCATGCGCCCATCGAGGTATCCGGTTCTCCAATGATTCCGCGACTCCCTTTGCTGGCCCTGGCGCTGATCGGCCTGGGCGGTTGCGCGCAAGCCCCCGTCACCGAGCCGCTGCAGGGCCACCTGCGCAAGGAGGAGGCGCCGGCCGCGGCGGCGGAGGCGCCGATTCCGGCACCGGTGGCGCAGGCCTTCGACCTGCCGGCGCCGAAACCCGGCCCCAAGCTCGATACCTATTCGGTCGTCGTCAGCCAGGTACCGGTCGAGCAGCTGCTGTTCGCGCTGGCGCGGGATGCCCGCCTGAACGTGGACGTGCATCCCGGGCTCACCGGCAGCGTCACGCTGAACGCCATCGACCAGACCCTGCCGCAGATCCTGAAGCGCATCGCACGCCAGGTGGACATGCGTTTCGAACTGGACGGCGAAAGCCTGGTCGTGATGCCGGATTCGCCTTTCCTGCGCACCTACCAGGTCGACTACGTGCTGATGAACCGGGACACCTCCGGCACCGTCTCGGTGGCCACCCAGATCGCGTCGGCGGGCACCGGCGCGGTCGGTACCGACAGCAACGCCGGCGCCTCGGCCGGCGCCGACCTGAGCGGCAACAGCTCCGCGACGCGGATCGAGAACCGTGCCAGCAATCACTTCTGGGAGACGCTGGTCAACAACGTCAAGGAGATCCTGCGCGAGACCGACAAGATCATCCCGGCCGACGGCGAGCCGGCGCCGGCCGGCACGACCGCGGCAACGCCGGCCGCCGCCGGCGGCACCGACGCACCGAGCGTCAACTTCGCGCTGACGCTGACCCAGCCGGCGCAGCAGCAGGCGCCGCGGACGCTGTTCCGCGAGGCGGCGTCGGTCATCGCCCACCCCGAGAGCGGCGTCATGGTGGTGCGCGCCACCTCGCGCCAGCATGAGCGGGTGCAGGAATTCCTCGATGCGGTGATGCGCTCGGCGCGGCGCCAGGTGCTGATCGAGGCGACCATCGCCGAGGTCCAGCTGTCGCGCAACTTCCAGCAGGGCATCGACTGGACCAAGCTCGACCTGGGCGGCAGCGGCATCCGCATCGTGCAGAACGCCGCCGGCGCGCTGTCGGCCCCGGCCTCCAGCCTGTTCGAGATCGCCTACAGCGGCAGCGGCGGGTTTTCCGGCAGCATCAAGCTGCTCGAGAGCTTCGGCAACGTACGGGTGCTGTCGAGTCCCAAGCTGTCGGTGCTGAACAACCAGACCGCGGTGTTGAAGGTGGTGGACAACATCGTCTATTTCACGATCGAGTCCGACACCAACCAGAACCAGACCACCTCGGTCACGACCTTTACGACCAAGGTCAATTCGGTGCCGATCGGCTTCGTCATGAACGTGACGCCGCAGATCTCCGACAGCGACACGGTGCTCCTCAATCTGCGCCCCAGCCTGTCGCGCATCATCGGCCAGGCCGACGACCCGAACCCGGCACTGCGCGACCGCAACATCGTGAACAGTTTCCCGGTCATCCGCACGCGCGAGATCGAATCGGTGATCCGGGTCGAGAACGGCAACATCGCGGTCATGGGCGGCCTGATGGAGGATGCCCGCGACGACAAGGACGATACCGTGCCGCTGCTGTCTCGCCTGCCGCTGCTCGGCGAGCTGTTCGTCAATCGCGACGACACCACCAGCAAGACCGAGCTGGTGATCTTCCTGCGCCCGACCGTGATCCGCGAGGCCAGCCTGGACGGCGACTATCGCGATTTTCGCGACCAGTTGCCGGGCGACGATTTCTTCAGCCGGCCGATGGGCCCGCAGCACCCGAACCTGATCGGCTCGTCGCCGCTGGCGACGCCGACCGGCTCGCCATGAGCCTGTTGATCGACGCCCTGCGAAAGGCTGAGGAGGCCAAGCACAGGGCCGCGCCCGAAACGCATCTCGAAGGCCCGCCGGCCCCGCCGCGGCCGCCGGAGACCGGCACCGCGGACCGGGCGGCCTCGGCGCGCAACCTGTTCGAGGTCAAGGCCGCGGCCCGGCCGGTCAGCTTCCCGCTGGCCGTAGGCGTCCTGACCACGCTGGCCTCGCTGGCGATCGGCGTCTACTTCTGGCTGCAGCTGAATCCGCCCGGGCCACGGCTGAGCGCACTGCCGGGGCCGCCGCCGGCGAGTTCGCCGCCGCCGCTCCCCGCTCCGGCGCGCAGCCCCGACGGCGGCGCCGGCGATGGTGCCGAGGCGCGACGCCCGGAGGGCGTACGAGCCGCCCCGGGCGAGCCTTCCCGGCCGAGCGCGAGCGAGGCGCGGCCGGCGCTGGCCGATCGCGGCGGCAGCTCGCGCCCGCGCACGATCGCCGCCCCGAGCCGGGGCAGTTTCGGCTCGGAGCAGATGCCGGCGCCGGCCCGCCGCCCCGAAACGCGGCCGGCCGAGCGGCCGCCGCTGATTCACAAAGGTGCCCGGCAGGCGGTGCCGGATACGCTCTCGAGCGCCTGGCAGCACTACCAGGCGGGCCGGCTGGAACAGGCGGCGCAGTTGTACCGGCGCTCGCTCGAGGACGATCCGCGCAACGTGGACGCCCTCGACGGCCTGGCCACGATCGCCGCCCGCAGCGGCCGGCCGAACGAGGCGCGGCGCTGGTTCGAGCGCAGCCTGACGGCGCGGCCCGACGACCCGATCGCGTTGGCCGGCCTCAGCGCACTGGCGGCGGCCGGCCGCCCGTCGGACTCCGCACCCAGCGCCAGCCGCCTGCGCGCGGCGATCGCCGAGCGTCCGCGGCAGGCGGCGCTGCACTTTGCGCTGGGCAATGCACTGGCGGCCGAGCGCCGCTGGGCCGAGGCGCAGAAGAGCTATTTCGAGGCCTACGACCTCGATCGGAGCAATCCGGACTACCTCTTCAATCTCGGCGTCAGCCTCGACCAGCTCGGCCAGCGCTCACTGGCCCGCCGCTTCTACGCCGAAGCGCTGGGCGCGGCGCAAACCCGCCCGCACGCCTTCGACCCGGCCGGCGTGCGGGCCCGGCTGGCAGTGCTGCCGCCCGGGCCGGCGGAAGAAGGAAAGCGCTCGCCATGAGCACCAACGTCGCCAGCGACCGCCCGCTCGGCGAGATCCTCGTCGGTACCGGCATGTTGAGCCGGGACCAGTTGCACATCGCGCTGATGGAGCAGAACCGGCGCCACGAGCCGCTCGGGCGGCTGCTGGTGCATCTGGGCTTCGTCTCCGAGTCGGTGCTGCGCGAGGCGCTGTCCGAGTTCCACGGCAAGCAGAGCGTCGACCTCGGCAACGCGGTCGCCGATCCGGACGCCCTGGCCCTGGTGCCGCTCGACCTGGCCAAGCGCCACAACATCTTTCCGCTCTACCTGCGCCACAGCGAGCAGCTGCTGGTAGTGGCGGTGGCCGACATCCACGATGTCGTGGCGCTGGACAAGCTGCGCAACCAGATCCCGGAAACGATTCGCATCGACACGCTGATCGCCGGCGAATCGGAGATCGCCCGCGCGATCGACCAGTACTACGGGCACGAGTTGTCGATCGACGGCATCCTGAACGAGATCGAGACCGGCGAGATCGACTACCGCTCGCTGGCCGTGGTCACCGACGAGTACAGCCAGCCGGTGGTGCGGCTGGTGGACGCGCTGCTCATCGACGCGGTGATGCGGGAGGCCTCCGACGTGCATTTCGAGCCGGAGGAGGGCTTCCTGCGCATCCGCTACCGCTTCGACGGCCTGCTGCGCCAGATCCGCGTGCTGCACAAGTCCTACTGGTCGGCGCTGGCGGTACGCATCAAGGTCATGGCGGGCATGAACATCGCCGAGAACCGGGCGCCGCAGGACGGCCGCATCTCGCTCACGATCAACGGCCGCGTGGTCGATTTCCGCGTCTCGGCCCAGCCGACCATCCACGGCGAAAACCTGGTGTTGCGCGTGCTCGACCGGCAGAAAGGCATCGTGCCGCTGGACGGGCTCGGCCTGGCCGAGCAGCAGCTCGACCAGTTGAAACTGATGATCGCGAGGCCGGAAGGCCTGATCCTGGTCACCGGCCCGACCGGCAGCGGCAAGACCACTACGCTGTACTCGATCCTGAACCACATCAATTCCGAGAGCCTCAACATCATGACGCTCGAGGATCCGGTCGAATACCCGATGGCCACGATCCGCCAGACCTCGGTCACCGATGCGACCAAGCTGGATTTCGCCAACGGCGTGCGCTCGATCCTGCGCCAGGATCCGGACGTCATCCTGGTCGGCGAGATCCGCGACGCCGACACCGCCGAAATGGCATTCCGGGCGGCGATGACCGGCCACCAGGTGTATTCGACGCTGCACACCAATTCGGCCATCGGCGTGATTCCACGCCTGCTCGACATCGGCATCCAGCCGGACATCCTGGCCGGCAACATCATCGGCGTGATCGCGCAGCGGCTGCTGCGGCGGCTGTGTCCGTACTGCCGCAAGGAGTCGCCCGCCGAGTCGTGGGAGCTGCGTCTGCTCGGCATCCAGCCGGAGCGCGAAGCGCCGACATTGTTCCGCGCCGCCGGCTGCGAGGAATGCGACTACCGCGGCTACCGCGGCCGCATGGCGATCATGGAACTGATGCGCATGGACAGCGACCTGGACGAGTTGGTGATCCGCCGTGCCAGTTTCCGCGAGATCCGTACCGCGGCCCGCTCGAAGGGCTTCAGGTCGCTGGCCGAAGACGGTATCCGGCGGGTGCTGGACGGCGACACCTCGCTCGACGAGCTGGCGCGGGTCGTGGATCTGACCGAACGGATGGCCTGAGCGGTGGCGGTGTTCGCTTACAAGGCGATGAATCCCGACGGGCAGCTGATCCGCGGCGAGCTGGAAGCCGTCAACGTGGTCGATCTGGAAATGCGCCTGAAGCGCATGGAGCTCGACCTGATCAACGGCGCGCCGCTGCGGCAGAGCCCGTTCGGCCGCAGCAGTCCGGCGCCGCGCCGCGAACTGATCAACTTCTGCTTCCACCTGGAGCAGTTGCGGCGCGCCGAAGTGCCGATCCTGGAAGGCCTGTCCGATCTGCGCGACTCCACCGACCACCCGCGCTTCCGCGAGATCATGGCCGGCGTCGTGGAGGGCATCGAGGGCGGCAAGAGCCTGTCGGAAGCCCTCGAGGACTACCCGCAGGCCTTCGATCCGGTGTTCTGCAGCCTGATCCGCGCCGGCGAGTCGTCCGGCAACCTGCCCCACGTGCTGAAGGATCTGGCGGAATCGCTGAAGCGCGACGACGAACTGGCGGCCTTCGGCAGCCGCGTGATGATCTACCCGGCGATCGTGATGTGCTTCCTGCTGGCGGCGGTCGTGGTGGCCCTGCTTTTCGTGGTGCCGCAACTGGCCCAGCTGTTCCGCAGCACCGGCCAGCAGTTGCCGCTGCAGACGCGCCTCCTGGTCGGCGCATCGCGATTGCTGCAGGACTACTGGCCGCTGCTGCTGGCGACCATCGTGGCGCTGACGAGCGGCACGGTGTTCGCGACGCTGCGCTCGCCCCAGCTGCGGCTGCGCGTGGATGCGCTGATGCTGCACCTGCCGCTGTTCGGCGAGATCCGCCGCAAGATCATCATGGCGCGCTTCGCCGGGCTGTTCGCGATGATGTACTCGTCCGGCATCCCGATCATCGATGCCTTGCGCAGCACCGAGGAGGTGGTCGGCAACCGGGTCATCCAGCGCGCACTGCAGCGCATCGGCCAGCACATTGCCGAGGGCCAGAACGTGTCCGCCGCCTTCGCCGGTTCCAATCTCTTTCCGCCGCTGGTGACGCGCATGCTGCGGGTCGGCGAAAACACCGGCGCGCTCGATACCGCGCTGGCCAATCTGCGCTACTTCTACGATCGCGACGTGCAGGAATCGACGCAGAAGCTGCAGGCGGCGCTCGAACCGCTGCTGGTGGCCGTGCTGGCGGCCTTCCTGCTGTGGATCGCGGTGGCCGTGATGGGCCCGATCTACGACATCATCACGACGCTGCCGGTCTGACGCCCCATGTCCAGGCATCACCTCCTCTACCTGACCACCGAAGGCCTGCGCTGGTACCGCCGCGAATCCGGCCAGCCGGTGTTGCACGGGCGCTTCGATTCGAGCGACGAGGGCGTCGTCGCGTTTCGCCGGGCACTCGAGGCCGCCGGTCGCGGCGACCGCTTCTGGCTGCTGGTGGACGTGGCCGACGAGGGATTCAACTTCGAGCCGGTGCCCTCGATCCGGGGTCGCGACCGCAGCGCCATGCTGCAGCGCAAGCTGGCGCAGCAGTTCTACGGCTCGCCATACACCACGGCCCTGTCTCTCGGCCGCGAGAAGCAGGGGCGGCGCGACGAGAGAATGCTGTTCGCGGCGCTGACCCGGCCGGCCCAGCTCGATCCCTGGATCGGCTCGATGGTGGCATCGCGGATCCGTGTCAGGGGCGTGCACAGCGCGCCCTTCCTGCTCGACCGGATCATGGCCCGGGCCCGCCTGCCGGCGCGCGACTACCTGCTGGTGAATTTCTCTCCCGCCGGTATCCGCCAGACCTACTTCAATCGGGGCCGGCTGCGCTTCTCGCGCCTGTCGGGCAGCCACGACCGGCCGTTCGAACTCAGCCTGGAGACGGCCAGCGAGGAGATCCGCAAGACGCTGGCCTATCTCGCCGGCCAGCGCCTGACCAGACGCGGCGAACTGCTGCCGGTGGTGGGGCTGGTCGATGCCGGCCAGTTCGATGCGTTCGCGAACTGTGTCGCCCGCGCCGGCGATTCTGCCGTTTCACTGGCCGAGATCGGTCGCCTCAGGGCGAGCTACGGGGCCCCCGGCGGTGCCGCGGACAGCCTGCCGCTGCTGCTCGATGCACTCGATGCGGAACCGCTGTGCGAACAGATCGGCGGCAGCCAGGTGCTGCGCGAACAGCAGATCCATCAGGTCAGGAAGGGGCTCTACCTGGCGTCCCTCGCGATACTGTCGATCGGCGCCGGCATCGTCGCGCTGAGCCTGTTCGAGAGCAGCAGCCTGCGCAAGGAGGTGGCCGAGCTGGACCTGCTGGTGAAGAGCGAGAACGCACGCCACGATGCGCTGCTCGAGCGGCTGCCGCCGATGCCGGCGCCGATCGCGCAACTGCGCGCGCTGGTCGACCAGGTGGACGTGCTCGAGAACGGCCAGGTACCGCCGCTGGCCGTCTATCGCACGCTGTCCGCGGCGCTCGACCAGTTGCCGGACGTGCGCCTGAGCCGGCTCGAGTGGCGGCTGATCGAGACCCCGGAACCGCGCGACGCACAGCGCCGCGGCGAGCAGATCCGAGTCGTGGCGCTGCTGAACTTGCCGGCGCGCATGGCCGGCGACCAGCGCGGCATGGTGGACGTCAGCGAGCGCTTCGTGCGCGAGCTCGATCGCGCCGGCGGAACGCGGGTCACGCTGACGCGCCGCCCGATCGATCTGCAGTCCACCGGCACGCTGCGCATACGCGAGGGCGACGAGGCCCCGAACGGCGGACGCGCACCGCAGTTCGAAGTCGAATTCAGATTGGCGGGGAGTCGCGAGGGATGATCTCGGCGGCCGACCTGCCCCGCCTCAAGTGGCCCATCGGCGCGGTCGTGCTGGCCTTGGTGTCGGCCGCCGCAGCGCTGTGGCACGTGGACCGTCAGCGGCTGACGGCGCTGCAGGCGCTGGGCGGCGCCCAGCGCGCCTACCGCGATGCGCATGCCCGCTACATCGATGCGCAACGGGACGAAGATCTGCTATGGCGGGTGGTCGATCGGTTCGCACGGCTGCAGGCGAGCGGCGTGGTCGGTCCCGAGGCGCGCCTCGACTGGGTGGAACGCGTGCGCAGGGCGCGCGAACAAGCCGGACTGCCGCGGCTCGATTTCGAACTGCG
Organism: Rhodocyclaceae bacterium; assembly: GCA_050305135.1. GTDB lineage: Bacteria > Pseudomonadota > Gammaproteobacteria > Burkholderiales > Rhodocyclaceae > Cognatazoarcus. The sequence goes on from JBNLET010000119.1 coordinate 8,235, forward strand.
CCCGCGCCGGCCGCTGAACTCGGGCGGCGGGGCACAGGTCATGACAGCGAGTACCATGAGTGTGCACAGCGAGATGGTTCACGAGGGTCGGCTGCTGGATTTCCTGCAGCGGCTGCGCGAGGAACCGACCGCATTGACGCGCGTGCGCCGCTGCGTGATCGAGCGCCGCGACCGGATCGAGGACAAGCCGATGCTCGGCTTCGAATGCGAGATCGACTGGATTACCGTTCAAAGCACGGAGCAGCCGTCGCCGTGAGGCCGGGCCGAACGATTCCGTGCCTCGCGGCCCTGGCGCTGGCGGCCCTGCCCGCCGCGGCCGGCGACGGGCGCCCTGCCTACGGCAGGCTGTTCCATACGCCGGAGGAACGGGCACGGCTCGACGCGCCGGCTCCGCCCCCCGTCGCGAGCGAGGATGCCGACACCGGACCGGTCAGACTCGACGGTATCGTCCGGCGCAGCGACGGCAGGACCACCGTCTGGGTCGATGGCCGCGTCACCGAGCGCGGCGAAGCCCGCCCGGGGGCCGACGCCCGCACGGCCGTGCTGGCCCTGCCGAACGGCGAGCAGCGCCGCCTGCTGGTCGGCGAATCGATCGTTCCCGGAAATGCCGAATGAGGCGGCAGAGGGGCTACATCCTGCCGCTGTTGCTGGCAATGATGTTCGTCGGCTCCTTGCTGTGGGGAATCGATTTCGGCCGCATCGAACTCGACCTCCGCCAGGCGCGCATCGAGCGCACCCGGCAGGCGCTGGCCGAAGCGCGTCAGGGCCTGCAGGCCTACTCGATGACCTACGATCTCAACCACGCCTACAACCCGCGGGTCGGCCTGCTGCCATGCCCGGACACCGACAACGACGGCACCGCGGAACTGACGTGCGGCACCGCGTCGGATCTCGCGATCGGGCGGCTGCCCTATCGCACGCTGGCATTGCCGCGTCTGCTCGACGGTGACGGCGAATGCCTGTGGTATGCGGTGGCTGCCAACACCAAGGCCGCCGGGGGCGGGCCGGCGACGCCGATGAACTGGGACACGCCGGGACAGCTGGCCGTGCTCGGCAACGCCGGCGTGCCGCTCACCGATCCGACCGATCCTCACGCTGCGGCGATCGCGGTCGTGATCGCCCCCGGTCCGCCGCTGGCCGGCCAACAGCGATCCCTCTCCAGCGGCGCCTGCAACGGCGGTACCGCGACGGCCACCGAGCGCGCCGCCTTCGTCGAGGCGGATTCGTCTCCGAGCGGTGGTTTCGTGCAGGGACATTCGACCCGGACCGACAACAACGATTCACTGGTCTGGCTCGGCCGCCAAGACGTCTTCGGCCCGCTGCAGCGCTCCGGCCATTTCAAGGCCTTCGTGGACACCCTGCTGGCCACACTGGCGGCGGACATCGCCAACGCGGTGCTGCCGGCGCCCGACCGCATCGACGGCGGCAACGCCGTTCTCGAGTGGGGCTCGCCGCCCAGCACGTCCGCACTCGGACTGGTGCCGGATACGGCAGATTACGTCCGCATCAAGGATTGGCAGGAGATGTTCCGTTATGCCCGCTGCCTGGTGCCGGTCGGCAGCACCGAGCCCGCACCCCCCGCCTGCCTGACCGTGAACGGTGTGCCCTGTGCCGCCATGCTGATCTTTGCCGGCGCCCGCGGTCCGCTCGCGCAGCGCGCCACGACCGCACTGGCCGACTACCTGGAGGAACCCACCGTCACCGCCTTGAACACGCTGTCGACGAGCTACCAGGGTGCCACCGCGTGGGATCCGCAGTTTCCGGCCAGGGACTTGTTCGCATGCATTCCCTGAGGACTCGCGCCGGCACGGCCCGCCACGGCGGCTTCACGCTGGTCGAACTGGCGATCACGCTGCTGGTGCTGACGGTCCTCACCTCGCTGCTTCTGATCCCGCTCTCCGGCCGCGAAGAGATTCGCCACCGGCAGCAGACCAGTGCCGAGCTGCAGGAGATCCGCGATGCGCTGATCGGCTTTGCGATCATCCATCGTCGACTGCCCTGCCCGGCCTACCAGAGCGACCCGGCAGCCGGCAACTACGGTCTCGAAGACACGTCGGGATCGAGTTGCCCGCAGTCCAGCGAAGGCTTCCTGCCCTGGCGAACGCTCGGGCTGCCGGCCACCGACAGCTGGGGCGTCGAGCGCACCAGCCAGAGCGACGCCTGGACCGGCTACTGGCGCTACCGGGTCGATCCCGCGTTCGGCGATCCGGGCGCCTCGATCTCGGTCACGACGACGGCCAGCCTGGATCTCAACCTGCGGGAGGTCCCGAGCGGCACCGACATGGTGGCGGCAAAGACGGTGGTCGCGATCGTCTACTCCACCGGCCCGAACCGCAGCGCGGACGGCGAAAACGCCAGCTACGAACCCGGTGACGCCACCTACAACCACGGCGCGCCGACCACCGGCTTCGACGATCTGGTGATCTGGATCAGCCATCCGCTGCTGCTGGCGCGGCTGGCGGCCGCCGGCACTCTTCAGTAACGTCCTGTACGATCGGGGACGGCCGCAAGGCCGGGCCTCTATAATCCGGGCATCCTTCGCAAATCATCCGGGGGTTCATGTCCAAGCCCGTACTGCAGGCCAATGCAGGATTCGCCGAGCGGCTGCGCACGGCCGGCATCCTGCCGTCGGACGACGAAGACACGCGCCTGTCCAAGTCGCTGCTGGTCTTCGCCACGGCCCTGGTCAGCGTGGCCTCGGTGCTGTGGCTGCTGGTCTACTGGACCATGGGGCCGCGCCTGTCCTCGACGCTGACGCTGAGTTTCCAACTGCTGCTGGCGGGCAATCTCTTCATCTACGTCAAGTGGGGCCGCTTCGACGCGTTCCGGCTGACCCAGTTGGCGCTGTTCCTGTTCTTTCCGTTCGTCGCGCAGTGGAGCATCGGCAATTTCATCACCGGCTCGGGCCTGATCCTGTGGGGTCTGCTGGCGCCGATTGGTGCGGTGCTGTGCATGGGCACGCGGGAATCGACGCCGTGGTTCTTCGCCTACCTCTTCCTCACTGGTCTGACGGGGTTCTTCGACTACTACCTTGCCGACGGCGGCGGCAGCGAGGCCGTCATCCCGCTGCGGACTTCGGTGGTGTTCTTCGTGCTGAACTTCGCGACCATCTCCAGCATCGTGTTCGCGCTGCTGCGTTTTTCGGTCGGCCAGAAGCGGCGCGCCCAGCAGCGCCTGCAGCACGCCCATGCGGCCCTGATCGAGGAGCAGGAGCGCTCGGAACGGCTGCTGCTGAACATCCTTCCGGCGCCGATCGCGCAGCGCCTGAAGGACAGCAGCGAGACGATCGCGGACGGCTTCGCCGAGGTAACCGTGATGTTCGCCGACATCGTCAATTTCACGCGCATCGCCGGCGACATGAGTGCGGAGGAAGTGTTCCGCATGCTCAACGGCGTGTTCTCCCGCTTCGACGAACTGGCCGAGGGCCTCGGTCTCGAGAAGATCAAGACCATCGGCGACGCCTACATGGTGGCCGGCGGCCTCGATCGCGCACACCCGAATGCGACCGCGTCGATCGCCAGGCTGGCCCTTTCGATGGGCGAGGCCGCCGCCGGCTGCCAACTGGAGCCGCCGATCCAGCTGCGGATAGGCATTTGTACCGGACCGGTGGTGGCCGGCGTGGTCGGGCGCAAGAAGTTCATCTACGACTTGTGGGGCGACACCGTCAACATCGCCAGCCGGCTGTCCTCGGAAGGCAATCCGGGCGGCATCCTGTGTGATCGCAGGACCCGCGAGGTGCTGCATCAGTCCTTCGAATTCGCGTCGCCGGTGACGGTCGAGTTGAAGGGCAAGGGACCGGTCGAGGTCAGCCGGCTGCTGGGTCCGGCCGGCGCGCTGCCGGCGGCCCCGGCGGTCGGCTCGCTGGCGGAAGCCCGGTAGAGCTCGAACACCACTGCGCCGTCGACGTTGCGTGCCAGGCCCAGCCGGTAGCCCGCGGCGCGCGCCAGCCGGGCCGCCTGGTAGAGCCCCATGCCGAGCCCCTGCTCCGACTTGAGCGGCTGTTTCAGCACGCATTGCGCCAATTCCGGCGCGATCGCCCGGCCGCTGTCGCCGACCCGCAGCCGTCCGTTCGCGTCCAGTTCCACCGAAATGCCGATACCGGGCTGGAGCTGGCGTTTCGCGATCGCATTGTGGAGCAGGTTGTCGAGGCAGGAGTCATACACCTCCCTCGCGACGCCGAAGCGCTCACCCCCCAGATCGGCCATGAAGCGGATCCGCTGCCCCTCGTAGCGGCCGCAGGCGTCGCGCCACCAGTCGGCGATGTCCGCCCGGCTCAATCCCTCCTCGCCGGGCCGGCGCAGCTTCTCCAGCGTGCTTTCGAGACGCGCGGCAATCTGCGGCAGCTGGCTGCGGAACAACCGCTGCAGCGCCTCCGCGTCGGCGTCCTGCCGGGCCGCTGCGAAGCACAAGGTACTGAGCGTCTGCAGCAGGTTCTTGACGTCGTGGGTAAGGCGGGCGCCGGTCTCGTGCACGGCCTCCTCGAACGAGCGCAGCTGCAACTGACGGGTCTGGCATTTTTCGCGATAGAACTCGGCCAGTACCAGCAGCATCAGGTCGTAGTGCCAGGCGAGGCCCTCCGACGGCCGCCGGCGGAAATGCAGTTCGACCTGCAGGCCGGCGTGATCGAATGTCTCGGAGCAGGCACCCGAGCCGCCGAAGCTGCCGGCCGCCTCGGCCGCATCACAGATCCAGTTACCGCCGACGATACCTGGAAATCTCAGCAGATCGTGCATCGCCGCGGCCAGGAATTCGTCCGGTTCTGCTTCGCGCAGCGCGGCCGTCGAGATCTCCTGCAGCCAGTGCTCAAAGGACAGCCCGGACGACAGGATGCGACGCGACAGCTGCAGCCCCAGGCCGGAACGCCCCAGCCTCGGCTGCCATGCCCAGGCCAGCAGCAGCAGACCGCCGGCCATGCCCAGCAGCGCCACCGCGACCGACCGGAAATACGGCAAGCCCTCGACCTGCATCACCGCCAGCGTGCCTAGCAGCGAGACGGCCAGCACCAGCAAGATCATCAGCGCCGACAGTAAATCGATGCCGCCCAGCGTTCCCGGGTCGAAATCGGACTCGACCGGAAAGAACGCGATCGCCACCGCCAGCAGCGGCAGCCCCAGCTGCGCCAGGTGGGAAAACAGCGCCACCTCGCCGGTGCGGATCTGCAGTGCCTCCGGCACCAGCACCAGCACCAGGAACAGCACCAGCAGCGCCAGCGCCAGCACGTAGGGCATGCGGCTGACCGTCGAGGTGGCGATGAAGGAGCGGCCACCGATGACCGCGGTGATCACCATCACCCAGGCGGCCAGCAAGGCCGGCGACATGACCAGCAGGAAGCCCGTCAACACCGCGAACAGCAGGATCAGGTCGAGGCCGCCGAGCCGGTAGTTGGGCCGCACGATCGGCTGCCACAGCAGGAACAGGCCGAAATGGACCAGGATCAGGTAGCGCCCCGCCTCGCTGGCCGGATCGCTGGCGAAACCTGCCACCAGTACCAGCAGCGAGGCCGACAGCAGGACCTGTCGCCGCTCGATCAGGTGTTCGAAGCGGGTGCGCAGTGGGTTCATCGAGACGGGCTACCGACTTGCATGGCTCCGATTCTAGCCCTGCGCCTGCCCTCTTGGCGTGTTGCAGGACCGACAGCGCGTCGGCACGCCGACAACTCGGCGTCGAAATCTCGACACTCCGGCTGGACAGGCGGGGGCAAGTGATCGAATCGGCACCGAAAGATCGGGCTCGGAAATTGCTTGACCGGCTTGTGCCAAGGACGCCCCGCCACCGGCCGGGCCGGCTTCGGAGATTCCCATGAAGAGAACACAGACAGGTTTCACACTGGTCGAGATCGCGGTCGTGCTGGTCATCATCGGACTGCTGCTCGGCGGCGTGCTGAAGGGGCAGGAACTGATCAACAGCGCCAAGGTGAAGAGCCTGATCAACGATTTCCGCTCGGTGTCGACGATGATCTACGCCTACCAGGACCGCTTCCGCTTCTTCCCCGGCGACGATCTGAAGGCCGTCGACCACGTCGGCACCGGCGCGCTCGCCAGCACGCCCACCAGCGGCGACGTGCGCGGCAACGGCCGCATCGGCGGGGCCTGGGATTCGAGCACCCAGACCGACGAGTCCTACCTGGTCTGGCTGCATCTGCGCCGGGCCAACCTGACCACCGGCTCGACCGATGTCACATCGACCGATTATCCGCCCACCAATGCCGAGAGCGGGCGCATCGGCATCACCGGCTACCCGCCGATCACCAGCAACTTCGCGGGCTCATTCTTCGTCTGTTCGGGCGGCATCAGCGCCCGCTTCGCGCGCCAGGTCGACTCCTCGATGGACGACGGCACGACCAATACCGGCAACGTGCAGGTGGTCGGCAGCAATGGTGGTGCGCAGGCTCTGACCGCCGCCGACGAAGCCGGCGCCGGCACATTCACGGTCTGCGTCGCGTACTGAACCGGGCTTCGCTCAGCCGCCCAGCAGGCGCTGCTCGGCCAGTTCCAGCCCGCCCGGCGTACCGCGCAGGACCACGGTATCGCCGGCCAGAAAGATCATCTCCGGCCCGGGGCTGACGCCGCGGATGTTGCGCCGGCGCACCGCCGAGACGGTGACCTCGAGATCCTCGAACGCCAGTTCGGCGATCGTGCTGCCGACCGCCCGCGCGCCCTCCGGCAGGACCACCGCGTGCAGGCGCTGCTGCTGCGCGTCGGGCCGGTCGTCGTCGTCGGTCGAGCCGTGGAAGAAACCGCGCATCATCTCGTAGCGCTGGCTGCGGATCTCGCGGATCCGCCGCACCACCCGATTGATCGGCACACCGATCAGGGCCAGCGCATGCGAGGCCAGCATGATGCTGCCCTCGAAGGCCTCCGGCACCACTTCGGCGGCGCCGCCCTGGGTCAGCTTGTCGAGGTCCGACTCGTCCGCGGCCCGCACCACCACCGGCAGGTCGGGCCGCAGCGCATGGGCGTGATGCAAGACGCGCATCGCGGCCTCGACGCCGGCAAACGACACCACCATCACCGAGGCCCGGCCGATGCCGGCCGCGGTCAGCGTCTCGCGCCGCGAGGCGTCGCCATAGACCACGGTGTCGCCCGCCGCCGCCGCCTCGCGCACGCGCTCCGGATCCAGATCGAGGGCCACGTAGTCGATGCCCTCCTGCTGCACGAAGCGGGCCAGATACTGGCCGCTGCGCCCGTAGCCGCAGATGATCACGTGGCCCTGGGTGCTCATCGACTGGGCCGCGACCCGGGTCAGCTCCATCGAGCGCAGCAACCATTCCGAAGCCACGAAGCGCATCACCAGCTTGTCGCTGACCTGGACGATCAGCGGCGCCACCAGCATCGACAGCACCAGCGCGGCGACCGTGATCTGCAGCACTTCGGGCGGCAGCACGCCGACGCCGTCGAGCGAGGAGATGATGACGAAGCCGAATTCGCCGCCGGCACACAGCCACAAACCGCTGCGCATCGCGGTGCCCGGCGTCGAGCCGAAGGCCCGCGAGGCGCCGACGACCACGCCGAACTTGATCAGCAGCATCAGCGCCAGCAGCGCCAGCACGCCGATCAGGTTGGAGAGGATGACGCCGACGTCGAGGAACATGCCTACGGTGACGAAGAACAGCCCCAGCAGCACGTCGCGAAACGGCTTGATGTCCTCCTCCACTTCGTAGCGGAACTCGGTCTCGGAAATCAGCATGCCGGCCAGAAAAGCGCCCAGCGCCAGCGACAGGCCGACCTGTTCGCTGAGCCAGGCCAGGCCGAGCGTGATCAGCAGGATGTTCAGCATGAACAGCTCGGCGGACTTCCTCCTCGCCACCAGCGAGAACCAGGTCCTCATCCAGCGCTGGCCGAACACCAGCACCACCAGCAGCATCACGGCCGCCTTGACCGCCGCGACGCCGAGCGTGGCGCCGAGCTCGGCGGCGGGCCTGGACAGCGCCGGCAGGATGATCAGCAGCGGCACCACCGCGATGTCCTGGAACAGCAGCACGCCGATCGTCTCGCGGCCGTGCTTGGAATCCAGCTCGAGCCGGTCCGCCAGCAGCTTCGACAGGATCGCCGTCGACGAGGTGGCGAGGACGCCGCCCAGTGCTATGCTGGCCGCCCAGCCGAGGCCGAACAGGTGCCCCAGCACCGCCGCCAGGCAGATCGTCGCCAACACCTGCACCGCGCCCAGGCCGAACACGATGCGCTTCATGCTGAACAGCCGCGCCAGCGAGAATTCCAGCCCGATCGAGAACATCAGGAACACCACGCCGAACTCGGCCAGGTGGCTGGCGCCTTCCGAGTCCGCCATCACGGCGAGCGCGTGCGGCCCGAGCGCGGCGCCCAGCATCAGGTAGCCCAGCACCGGTGGCAGGTTGGCACTGCGGAACAAGGCCACCACCGCGACGGCGGAGGCCAACAGCAGCAGGACGGCTTCAAGCGTGTTGATCATCGGGGCAGACCGGCCGAGTGTGCGAGAAAGCCGCCCGTGGGCCTCTGATATATACTTTGCGACAGTCTAACCGCAGCATGATCCGCCGAGAAACAGTGCCCGAATCCGCTCCCGACCTGGGTCACAGCCTCGCCCTCGCACGACGCGTGCTCGACATAGAGGCTCGTGCCGTCGGTGCACTGGCGCAGCGCCTCGATGACAATTTCATAGAAGCGCTGCGCATCATCCTGGCCCGCCACGGACGGGTCGTCGTTACCGGCATCGGCAAGACCGGTCACATCGGCCGCAAGCTGGCCGCGACGCTGGCCAGCACCGGCACGCCGGCCTATTTCGTCCATGCCGCCGAAGCGGCCCACGGCGACCTCGGCATGATCGCCGGCGAGGACGTCGTGATCGCCATCTCCAATTCCGGCAGCAGTGAAGAGGTGCTGACCATCGTGCCGCTGGTCAAGCGCCAGGGCGCACGGCTGATCGCGATGACCGGCAATGCGGACTCGCCGCTGGCGCGGCAGGCCGACGTGCACCTGGATGCCGCCGTGGCGGAGGAAGCCTGCCCGCTCAATCTCGCACCCACCGCCAGCACCACCGCCGCACTCGCGCTGGGCGACGCGCTGGCAGTGGCGCTGCTCGACGCGCGCGGCTTCGGCGCCGACGATTTCGCCCGCTCCCACCCCGGCGGCAGCCTCGGACGCCGGCTGCTGACGCACGTGCGCGACGTCATGCGGCCGGCCAGCGCAGTGCCTTGCGTGGCGGAAAGCGCCTGCCTGGCCGACGCGCTGCTCGAAGTGACGCGCGGCGGCATGGGCATGACGGCGATCACCGAGGCGCGGGACCGGGTGGTCGGCATCTTCACCGACGGCGACCTGCGCCGCACCTTCGAGCGTGGCCTCGACGTGCGCACCATCAGCGTGGCCGAGGTCATGACCCGCGGGCCGCGCAGCATCGCAGCGGACGCGCTGGCGGTGGAGGCCGCCACGCTGATGGAAGAGAACCGGATCAGCCAGTTGCTGGTGTGCGACGCGGATCATCGCCTGCAGGGGGCGCTGACCACCCTCGACCTGATGCGGGCCAAGGTGATCTGATGGCGAGGCGCAAGCGCGAGGCCGGCCGATGAGGCGCAGCCGGCTGGAGCAGTTCCTGACCATCGTCGTGCTGGCGCTGCTGGCGGCGGGAACCTCCTGGCTGCTACGGATCGCGGAACCCGACCGGGAGCGCACCGAGATGCTGCCGGATGCGTCCCCGGACATGGTCGTGGACCACTTCACGATGCAGCGCTTCGATCCCACCGGACGCCGCCAGTACGTCTTCTCGGCGCGCCAGATGAGGCACTTCACGGCGCCCGAGCGAACCGAGCTCGATCAGCCGCAACTGCTCTTCCTCGGCAAGGAAGTCCCGGTCAAGGCCCAGGCGGTGCGGGGCCACGTCAGCGCGAACGGCGACGTCGTCACGCTCGAGGGCGACGTGGTGCTGTGGCGCAACGCCACGCCGGAGCGGGACGGTGCGACGCTGACGACCGAGGCGCTGACCGTATGGCCCGAGACCGAACGCGTCCAGGGACGCGTGCCGGTGCGCTACGAAGAAGGGGCGGACGTGCTGGTCGCGGGCCGTTTCAGCGCGGACAACCTGGCCGCAACGCTCCACCTCGGAGACGGTGTGACGGCCACATTCACGCGGTAATACGACTATGAAAGCAGCGCTAAGCGTACTGCTGGTCCTGCTGGCCAGCGTGATGCCCGCCTGGGCCGCGACGGAGCCGTCCGACTCCGAGCAGCCGGTCAGCATCGAGGCCAACCGCGGATCGATCGACAACCGCAACAACGTCCATGTGTTCGAGGGCAAGGTCGTGCTGTCGCAGGGCTCGCTGGTGATCCGCTGCGACAAGCTGGTCGTGACGCAGGACGCCGACGGCTTCAAGCGGGGCGTGGCCACCGGCGGAGACGGTGGCCGCGCCCACATCCAGCAACGGCGCCAGGGCCGCGACGAGCTGGTCGAGGGACGCGCCAACCGCATCGAGTACGACGCCCGCGACCGCAAGGCCAGACTGATCGGACGGGCCGAAGTGACCAGCGGCGGCGACGAGGTGCGCGGCGAGTACATCGAGTACGACGGCCGCAGCGAAACCTACCTGGTCACCAACGGCAAGTCGCCCGAAGGCAGCGACAGCGGCGGACGCGTACGAGCCATCATCCAGCCGCGGGAAGGCCAGGCGGCCGAGCAGAAGCCCTGAGACCGCCGCGGCCGCGATTTCCGGTCCGACCACGCTAGGAGGAAGCGGCAATGGATTACCAGAACATACGCACCGAAATCATCGACCGGGTCGGGCTGATCCGGCTCGACCGGCCCGCAGCGCTGAACGCGCTCAACGACGCGCTGGTGGACGAAGTCGGGCAGGCGCTGAACGGCTTCGAAGCCGACGAGGCGATCGGCTGCATCGTCATCACCGGTTCGGAGAAGGCCTTCGCGGCCGGCGCC
>JBNLET010000120.1:0-17946 GCA_050305135.1 Rhodocyclaceae bacterium
CGAAGAGGTCGAGCCGGCCGGCTTCGTCCAGCGCGCCGGGGTGGGCCTCGCTGAGCGCGACCGCGCGGTCGAGCCAGTGCAGCGCCTCGCGCATCGCGAACAGCTGCCGGGCACGTTCGGCGGTGCGCAGCAGGTGCTGCAGCGCGCGCGACCACTGGTGGGCCCGCTCGAAGTGGTCCGCCAGGCGGGCGTCGCGCTCGGCCGGGTCGATGTCCTCGGACTTCTCGAGGGCCTCGGCGACGGTGCTGTGGAGCAGTCGCCGGCGGGCGCCGCCGATCTCGGCGTAGGCCACCTCGCGCAGCTTGTCGTGGCTGAAGTCGTAGCTGCCGCCGTCGGCCTCCTCGCGCAGCAGCCCGCGCGCGACCAGTCGGTCGAGTCCGTCCAGCAGCCAGCTCTCGGACTCGCGCCCGGCCGCCAGCAGGGTGTCGAAATCGAAGCGCCGGCCGATCACCGCCGCGGTGTCGAGGATCGGGCGGATGTCCCGCGGCACGCGGTCCAGCCGCGCCCGCACCGCGCTGCGCAGCGCATCGGGCAAGGGCGCGTCGACCACGTCGAGGGAATCGTCGATGCCGTCCAGCGTCACGGCCTGCAGCAGCGAGGTCAGGAAGAACGGGTTGCCCTCCGATTCCCGATGCAGCCGCGCGGCCAGCGCGGGCTCCCCCAGCTGGGGGTCGCCGCCGGCGGCGAGCAGGCTGGCGGTGTCGGTGGCGGCCAGCCGTCGCAGGCGGATCCGATCGGCCGCCGCGTCGCGTTCGAGGCTCTCCACCCATTGCGACAGCTGCGGGTTCTCGCCCAGTTCCTCGTCGCGGTAGGCATACAGGGCCAGCAGCGGCCAGCCGGCGCGCTGCCGGCCGAGGTAGTGGAACACCCGTGCACTGGCGTCGTCGGCCCACTGTGCGTCGTCGACGATCAGCAGCAGCGCCTGGTCGCCGCGCACCGCCGCCAGCAGCTCGGCCACCGCGCGCATCAGCCGCGCCTGGCGCGCTTCCGGGAAATCCCGCGACAGCTCCGGCAGGTCCGGGAAATGCTCGGCGATGGTCGGCGCCAGTGCCGCCAACTCGGCCAGCGACACCGGCGGGAGCTGGGTCAACACCTGCTGCGGCGCCCGTGCGGCGGCCATCGAGATCAGCTCGATGACCGACTGGTAGGGCGTGCTGCGCTCGATCTCGTAGCAGCGCACCGACAACACCCGCATCCCGTTTTCCCGCGCACGCCGCGCGACTTCCCGCGTCAGGCGGCTCTTGCCGATGCCGGGTTCGCCCTCCAGCAGCGCCAGCCGGGCGGCGCCGGCGCGGGCTTCGTCGAGCAGCGCCGTGAGTCGGGTGAGCTCCTCGGCGCGGCCGACCAGCGGCGTCGATTCGGCCGGCGGCTCGTGGCGGCGTTGCGCGCTCGCCGGCGGCGCGGGAGCGGGGGTGGCCGCAGCGCGCGGCGCCGAGTCGACCGGCATCGGCTCGGCGCGCGAGATCGAGCGCGCGGCGTCGAGAAAGCCGCTGCGCTCTTCGGCCGGCACGCCGAGCGCATCGGCCAGCCGTTCGGCGAGCTGGCGCGAGGGGCGGCGCTCGTCGGCTTCGATCTTGCGGATCGCATAGCCCGAGCAGCACGCCTGCGCGGCCAGTGCCTCCTGGGTCAGATCGAGCGCCTTGCGGCGCCGCTTCAGCCAGTAGCCGAAGGAATGGGTTCGTACGTCCACGCGTGGGTCTCCCTGCCGACGCCGACAGTTTAGGGGCTCTGTCTCGCTGCGCCGAGACCCGGTCCCCGTTTTTGTCCCGCTTTCTGTCCCGCTCCGCGTGACCCGGCGAAATCTGCGCTCGGGTCCAATGGAGCTGCCTGAAACGAGGGCCAACCAAGCGAAAACCTCAAGGAGAGAATCATGAACCCGATGCAAACCACGACCGCCGCCGCCACCCCCGACCTGGCCGCGCTCAAGATGAAGCAGCATGCCGCCTGGTCGGCCGGCGACTATGCGGTGGTCGGCACGACGCTGCAGATCGTCGGCGAGTCGCTGTGCGAGGCGCTCGACATGCGGGCCGGCGAGACGGTGCTGGACGTGGCGGCCGGCAACGGCAATTCGACGCTGGCGGCGGCGCGACGCTGGGCCGACGTGGTGTCCACCGACTACGTGCCGCAACTGCTCGAGCGGGCCCGCCGGCGCGCCGAGGCGGAAGGCCTGCAGATCCAGTTCGAGCAGGCGGACGTCGAGAAGCTGCCCTACCAGGACGGCGAGTTCGATGTCGTGATGTCCTCTTTCGGCGTGATGTTCACGCCCGACCAGATGCGCGCCGCCGCCGAGATGGCCCGCGTCTGCAAGCCCGGCGGCCGCATCGGGCTGGCCAACTGGACGCCCGAGGGTTTCGTCGGCCAGATCTTCAAGACCATCGGCCGCTACCTGCCGCCGCCCGCCGGCGTGAGCTCGCCGGCCCTGTGGGGCACCGAGGCGCACCTCGCCAAGCTGTTCGAGGGCCGCTGCCGCGAGATCCGCGTCGAGAAGCGCCAGTTCGCCTTCCGCTATCGCAGCGCCGCCCACTGGCTGGAGGTGTTCCGCACCTACTACGGCCCGGTGCAGAAGGCCTTCGAGGCCGTCGGGCCGGACATGCAGGCCTCGCTGGCCGACGATCTGATCGCGTTGGCGGAGCAGTTCAACCGCGCCTCCGACGGCACCCTGGTCGCGCCCTCCGAGTACATCGAGGTGGTGGTGCAGCGCTGATGGACGCGGGCGGCGGCCTCGCCGCCGCCCGCAGCGAGGAGAGGAGAACGACATGAAGAGTCGTCCGGAAACGAAGCATGCGGTGCGTCCCTTCGAGTTCGCCGCGCTGGCGCTCGCCACGGCCACCGCATCGGCCGTCGCGCTGGCCGATTCCGACAAGGCCCGCAATCTGGTCAGCGCCATCGACAACGCCCCGATCGTGGCCGACGGCAACGTAGCGGGCGCCGCCACCGACCTGGTGATCACGCTGGACCGGGATCTCGACCCGGCGGTCGACGGCTACCGGCTGGCCGCCGGCGGCACGATCCGGGTGCGCCTGCCGGAAGCCTTTCGCCATACCGGAGAGCCGGCGCTGGCCGACGTCTTCGGCAGCGGCGACTGCGTGCCGGGCAACATGCAGTGCTCGACCGCGGTGATGCTGCGGGGCTGGCCGCAGGGGCCGATCCCGCCGCGCATGCCGCCGAAGCCGGCGGGCGAGGGCAAGGTCGTCTACAACATCGAGGCCCATGGGCCGCACACGCTGGTGTTCCGCGCCCGGGTCCCGATCGGTCCGGGCGAGCCGATGCCGCGCCAGGTCAATCCGGGCATCAAGCAGCTCCACCTGATCCTCAACGGATACCGGAATCCGGACCCGGGGACTTATCCGGTCGAAGTCGAGATCATGCCGGACCCGGCCGATCCGGCCGCGCTCGTGCGTGGGATCGGCGAAGTGCGGATCCAGCCCCATGCGCGGCCGGCGCTCGCGCTGACCAGTGCCTTCACGAAGAGCAACCCGCGCTACCTGAAGGCGGAGCGGGGTGCCGAGGTGCCGCTCGACTACCTACTGTGGGGCGAAGCGGGCCAGCCGCTGACCGGCGTCACTCTGGAGACCGCAGCCGCCGACACGGTGCTGATGCGCCACCAGGGCCGCACGGTCGGTCGAATCAGGATCGACGCACCTGAGGGCGCCCGTGGCCATGGTGTCCGCGCCGAGGCGCCGTCCCGCTCGGCCAACGCCCCGGTGATGGGCGCACCGACCGCGCACATGCGGGCGATGGTGCGCGCCGGCGACCGCAGCGGCCGCTACCGGATCGAACAACGCATCGACGGCGGCCCGACCTGGGTCAGCTATCTGGACGTGAATTGAGCTGCGGCCGGCCGTGACCGCAAGACCGTCAGGGGGCCCGGCATTTTGCCGGGCCCCCTGTGCATCGTGTCGGCAGATCGGCTATCCTCGGGCTGCGCCGATTTGAACGACAGCTTGCGGGCGCATTACAAGTACAGCTAAAGCGGAAGCCAGACCCGCTTTGGCGCGCAAGCGCGAAGCGGGTCTTTCTTTTGCAGCACTCCGCCGGCCTTAACGACAACTTGCCGGGGCGGACAATAAATGCCGGCTAAAGCTTCACCGCCTCTTTCGCCCCCGCGAGGCCGGTCACGCCGGTCAACGAGGGGGCGGGAGAAGTCAGATGCTCGTCACACACTGGGCCGACCGGCCCCGCAGCCGCAGCGCCGAAGCGCTCGGCCGCTTCACGCCACAAGCTTTGCCCATTGTCCGCCACGCCCACGCTGAATCGCCGGGCGGCGCGGCCATCGACGTTCGGCGTGTGCTGAACGATAGCGCCCGCTACCTCGGCCTGCCCGGCAGGCAGCGATGAGCCTGCCGGACACTCCGGTCGAGGGCAACGTGGCGGATCGAGCCGGAACGCGCCACGGCAGCCGAGAGCACCCGGTTCCCGAGATGGGGGTGAGGTCGCGTCCCGCTCCAAACGTCCGGAATCGATGTTCCGCTCACGGCGGTCCCGGTCCGCCCATGCGGTCGGTGCCCGGTGGCCGCTGCCATCCGCCGATTCATGCGCGCCTTTGACGTTGGTCAAGAGCTGCCCCTGGTTTAGGTCCTACGGTGAAAATGACTCGTGGAACGATCGGCAGTCACCGCCGGCGATCGATTTCGCGACATGGGAGCGAACTGACATGTGCTTCTCGGCAACCGCGAGTTTCGTGTCCGGCAGCCTCCTCGTCCCGGTGGGTCTCCATACGCTCGACCTGGCCCGCCGGCGCGACCGGCGCTACCTGCCGCTGGCCACGTTTCCGCTACTGTTCGGCATCCAGCAACTGATCGAGGGCGGCCTGTGGCTGTCGCTGGCCGGCCCGACCTGGTTCGGCACCACGGCGGCCGCGCTGGGCTTCCTGGCCTTCGCCTATTTCCTCTGGCCGGCGCTGGTGCCGTTCGCGGCGTGCAGCATCGAGGAGCGGGCGGGCAGGCGCCGCGTGTTCGCCGTGCTGGCGGTGGCCGGATTCCTCTTCGGCGCCTCCCTGTACCTGCCGCTGCTGCTCAACCCGGAGTGGATTTCCGTGACGATCAGCGGTGGTTCGATCTTGTATCGACCGGCGCTGATCTATGACGGGCATCTGCCACGCGAAGCGGTGCGGATTGTGTATGCGGTCATCGTCTCGGCGCCGTTGCTCTTCTCGTCGGTCGGCTCGGTCAGGGGTTTCGGCGGACTGGTCGTGCTGTCGGTGATCGGCAGCGCGATCGTCTTCGCCCATGCCTTCGTCTCGGTGTGGTGCTACTTCGCCGCGATCCTGTCCCTCGCCGTCGTCGTCATCGTGTGGCGGATACCGGCCGCGGAGCGCGGCGGGTACCGGGTCGGCACGATCACCGGACAACACAGCAGCTAGCCGGACCGGCCGAAGGATATGCGTGTCGGGGAGTCGGCGGAGGGCGGCTCGAGCCATTTCCCGCCAAGCGTCGCCTCTATGGTGATCGAGGGGAGCCGTAGACGGACGAAGGGCTCACGAATTTCGTTCGTGAGCCCTTCTAGTATCTGGTTGCGGGGGCAGGATTTGAACCTGCGACCTTCGGGTTATGAGCCCGACGAGCTGCCAGACTGCTCCACCCCGCGTCTGGAGAGGCAAAACTATAGTCGCCAATCTGGCTGTTGTCAATTCTCTGTGCGGCGTGGGCCGAAGACGGCGTGTTCACGCAGGAAGCGGGCCGAGGCGTGGCGCCTGTGTTTGTGCGCCGCGGACGGCGAGGCTGGAAAAGGGCCGAACGAAGAGGGCGGATAGCAGGTTAGGCTGTTTACTAGGCGCTACTAAATATTGTCAAAATTAGTAGATCTTGGGTCGCGCCGTCTACTCAAGCGCACGGGCGGGAAGTCACTGCCCGATCTCCTCAGGCAGGCGTCGCCGATGCCGGACGGCAAGTACCTCCACTGGGACGAACTGCGGCACCGACAGCCTCCCGCAGGCCTGTCCCATGAACAATGGTGGCTGTCCGTCTGGTTCGCCCGCCAGTCGATGCTGAAAGCTCTGCCGCTGGCGGACAAGAACGGCGCGCCGTTCTACCTGGCGACTCCCGAGCCGGCGCTCGTGCATCTGCATCACATCGATCAGGATGCCGCGGGGCAGATCCGTACCTCGGAGTCGGCGCCCATCCACGACAGCCGGGAGCGCTATCTGCTGCACTCGCTGATCGAGGAATCGATCACCTCGAGCCAACTGGAAGGGGCATCGACGACGCGCAAGGTGGCGGAAGCCATGCTGCGGGAGGGTCGTCCGCCCCGCGATCGCAGCGAGACCATGATCTTCAACAACTACCACGCGATGGCGCATATCCGCAGCCTGAGGGACGAGCCGATCACTCCGCAGCGCATCCTCGAGCTGCATCGCATGCTGACCGCCGGCACGCTCGACGATGCGGCAGACGCGGGACGCCTGCGCACCTCGGACGACGTCAACGTCGTCGACAACCGGGACGGGACCATCCTGCATGCGCCGCCGAGCCACCGCGAACTGCCCGAACGGCTGGAGCGTCTGTGCGCATTCGCGAATGCGGGTGCCGATTCGTCGCCCTTCGTCCATCCCGTCGTGCGCGCGATCCTGCTGCACTTCATGCTCGGCTACGACCACCCGTTCGCCGATGGCAACGGCCGTACCGCGCGCGCGCTGTTCTACTGGTCGACGGCCCGCAGCGGCTACTGGCGGATGGAATTCCCGTCGATATCGCAGTTTCTGCGCCGGGCGCCGCGCCAGTACGTGCAGGCCTGCCTGCATACCGAAACCGATCGCAACGACGCCACCTATTTCGTCCTGCATCAATTGGGCATCATCCGGCGTTCGATCGCGGCGCTGCACGAATACCTGTCCCGCAAGACCTGCGAACAGCGCGACGCGGAGCGGCTTCTCGGACGCGCCGGGCCGCTCCGGTCCCGCCTCAACCACCGCCAGTTCGCCCTGCTCACCCATGCGCTGAAACATCCGGCGGAGACCTATCGGGTGGCGCAGCACCAGGCGGTGCACAACGTCGTTTACCAGACTGCCCGCACGGATCTGCTCGATCTGGAAAGTCTGGGCCTGCTCGAAAAGCTTCGGCAGGGCAACGCCTTCGTCTTCTACGCCGTCGAAGATCTGTCCTCGGCGATCGCCGGCTTCGGGAAATCCTGACGCGGGGTGGCGGCGAGGCGGCTGATCGGGCCCGGTTCGAGGGCGGCAGCGCAAACGCATCGCCCGCTCCGTCATGCAGATCCGATGCGGGATTCGCGACCCGGCGTGGATCGCGAATCCGTCTTGTCCCCGGGCTCATAAAGGCGCCGAGCCTGGTGCAGCCTGCTTACCACGGAACGACCACCAATCAGCACGGCTTTCGACGGGAAAGCCGCGTCGTTACCGGGATTCAGGTGGATCTTGTGGTGCCCCCGAGAGGAGTCGAACCCCCGACCTTCGCATTACAAGTGCGCTGCTCTACCAGCTGAGCTACAAGGGCGCCGCCCGGCGTCCGGCCGGGTTACGAGGCTGGAATTATATCCGATCGCCCCATTCCGTCCGGCGGGATGCTGCAGCTTCTAGTGGACAGTCTCTAGAAATCGTCTTGACTGTATTGAGCGCAAACGTATGATTCAAACAAACGTTTGAGCACATACAAGAAAGGGCCGGCTCCGATGAGAGCGAACGAGGCTTGGCAGACCACCAGCAGAGTGATCGAGATGAACGACATCCATGTGAGACAGGGGCCCGAGACGCGGGCCCGGATCCTAGATGCAGCGGAGGAACTGTTTGCGCGGCACGGCTTCGATGCGACCTCGATGCGGATGATTACCGGCAGCGCCGGCGTCAACCTGGCGGCGGTCAACTACCACTTCGGCGGCAAGGACGGGCTGATCCAGGAGCTGTTCCGCCGCCGGCTGACCGAGCTGAACCGGCGGCGGCTGGCCGAGCTGGACGTGCTGGAGCAGGCGGCCGGCGGCGAGCCGGTCAAGCCGAGCCGCATCGTGGGGGCTTATTTCGGCACTGCGCTCGAGATGGCCGAGGACCTGGAGAACGGCGGCCACCACTTCATGCGGCTGCTCGGGCGCACCTACACCGATCCGAACGAATTCGTGCGCAAGTTCATTGCCGAAGAGTATGCGGAATGCGTCGAACGTTACCTGGATGCGCTATACAGGGCGCTGCCGGACGTGCCGCGCGAAGAAATCCTGTGGCGCTTCCATTTCATGATGGGAGCGATGTCCTACGCGTTGGCGGGCACCGATGCGCTGCAGTTGTTCGCCGGCGAGTTCGACGACCGCGACCCGGCGCGGCTGGTGCCGCGGCTGATGAGCTTCCTGCTCGGCGGGTTGCGGGCGCCGCTGGCCGAGCTGCCGGCGGCGGTGCGAGGACAGCAGCGCCGCAGTGCGGCCTGAGTAAGAAAACGACGAGTCATTGCGACGCACCGTTGGAAGAGTGCGGAAAAGCTTGAAACTGGAGACAGCACGATGATCTGGTTACTGATTGCCCTCCCTCCTTTGGCAGTAGCGCTCGCCTACCGGCGAGCGCCTCTTTTTCACTGGCTTCTGGCAGGGATTGTCTGGCTGGTGGGCGCCGCACTGCTGGCCGATTGGCCGGTGCTGGCGTCCGTTCTGGTCATCGCGCTGTTCGTCGGCACGATGTACCTGTTGATCAACGAGACGCTGCGCCGCAGCGTGCTGACGGCGCCGATCCTGAAGGCCTTCCGTGCTGCGCTGCCGAGCATGTCGCAGACCGAGCGCGATGCGCTCGAGGCCGGCAGCGTGTGGTGGGAAGGGGACCTGTTCGGCGGCCGGCCGGGGTGGTCGAAGATGCTGGCCTATCCGTGGCCGAAGCTGACGCCCGAGGAGCAGAGCTTCCTCGACGCCGAGACCACCGAGCTGTGCCGCCTGACGAACGACTGGGATGCGACGCAGAAGCAGGACCTGCCGCCCGAAGTCTGGCAGTACATCAAGGACAAGGGCTTCCTCGGCATGATCATCCCGAAGGAATACGGCGGCAAGGGCTTCTCGGCCTACGCCCATTCCCAGGTCGTGACCAAGCTGTCGACGCGTTCCTCGGCACCGGCCGTGACGGTGATGGTGCCGAACTCGCTCGGCCCGGCCGAGCTGCTGCTGCACTACGGCACCGACGAGCAGAAGAACCACTACCTGCCGCGGCTGGCGAAGGGCCTGGAGATCCCGGCCTTCGCGCTGACCAGCCCGTGGGCCGGCTCCGACGCGGCCTCGATCCCCGATGCCGGCGTGGTCTGCAAGGGCCTCTACAAGGGCGAGGAAGTGCTCGGCATGCGGGTCAGCTTCGACAAGCGCTACATCACGCTGGCGCCGGTATGCACGGTGTTCGGCCTGGCCTTCAGGCTGTTCGACCCGGACCACCTGCTCGGCGAGAGCGAGGATCTCGGCATCACCTGCGCGCTGGTGCCGTGGAACCACCCGGGGGTGGACATCGGCCGGCGCCATTTCCCGCTCAACGCGGTGTGGATGAACGGGCCGATCCGCGGCAGCGAAGTCTTCATGCCGCTGGAGTTCATCATCGGCGGACCGAAGATGGCCGGCCAGGGCTGGCGCATGCTGATGGAGTGCCTGGCGGCGGGCCGCTCGATCTCGCTGCCGGGCTCGAACACCGGCATGCAGAAGCTGACCGCCCGCGCGGTCGGCGCCTACGCCCGCGTGCGCTACCAGTTCAAGACCGCCATCGGCAAGTTCGAGGGCGTCGAGGAGGCGCTCACCCGCATCGGCGCCAACACCTACATGTGCGACGCGGCGCGGGTGTTCACTGCGGGCGCGATCGACCTGGGCGAGAAGCCCTCGGTGGTGTCGGCGATCGTCAAGTACCACGTCACCGAACGGGCGCGCCAGACCGTCAATGACGGCATGGACGTGATCGGCGGCAAGGGCATCTGCCTCGGCCCGCAGAACTTCCTCGGCCGCGCCTACCAGCAGATTCCGGTCGGCATCACGGTCGAGGGCGCCAACATCCTGACGCGCTCGCTGATCCTGTTCGGCCAGGGCGCGATCCGCTGCCATCCCTACGTGCTGGACGAGATGCACAGCGCCCAGACGAACGACCTGGAGGCCTTCGACAAGGCGCTGTTCGGCCACGTCGGCTACACGATCTCGAACGCCGCACGGGCGATGGTGATGGGCCTGACCGGCTCGCACTTCGTCCAGGTGCCGGCCGAGGTGGCGCCCGAGACGCGCCGCTACTACCAGCAGCTGACCCGCTTCTCGGCCGCCTTCGCCTACATCGCCGACATCTCGATGGGCACCATGGGTGGCGCGCTGAAGCGCAAGGAGAAACTGTCGGCCCGGCTCGGCGACATCCTGTCGCTGATGTACCTGGCCTCGGCCACGCTGCGCCGCTTCGAGGCCGAGGGCCGGCGCGCCGAGGATGCGCCGCTGATGCACTGGGCGATCTGGGACTGCATGTTCCGCATCCAGCTCGCCTTCGAAGGCGTCGTCGCCAACTTCCCGAACCGCTTCTTCGCCCTCGTCATCCGCCGCGTCGTGGTGTTCCCGCTCGGCCGGCCCTACGTCGTGCCGTCCGACAAGCTGGGCCACCAGGTGGCGCGGCTGCTGATCGAGCCCTCGGCGACGCGCGACCGGCTGACCTCGGACGTGTACCAGCCGGACGACGTGGAGGACCCGGTCGGCGCGCTGGAAGCGGCGCTCTGCGCCACCATCGAGGCCGAGCCGATCGAGGCGCGGGTCAAGCAGGCGCTGCGCGAGGGTCGCTTCACGCCGGGCCTGCACATCGGCGACGCGGTGGACGGCATCTACGCCGACGCCCAGCAGGCCGGCGTGATCACCGCCCAGGAACTGGAGGTGATCCGGCGCAAGGGCGAGCTGCGCGACAAGGTGATCCGGGTGGACGACTTCCCGTACGACTTCGACCTGCGCGAGGCGCTGGCCGACCTGTCGGACGAGGACCAGCAGCAGCGCCGCGAGGCGGCCTGAGGACGCTCGCATGAGCCAGCCCGTCTACATCGTCGATGGTGCGCGCACGCCTTTCCTGAAGGCGCGCAACGCGCCGGGTCCGTTCGCGGCCTCGGACCTCGCCACGGTGGCCGGTTCGGCGCTGCTGGCGCGCCAGCCGTTCGCGCCGGATGAGCTCGACGAGGTGATCCTCGGCTGCGCCTCGCCCTCGCCGGACGAGGTCAACATCGGCCGCGTGGTGGCGCTGCGCATGGGCTGCGGCCTGAAGGTGCCGGGCTGGACCGTGATGCGCAACTGCGCCAGCGGCATGCAGGCGCTCGACTCGGCCATCGCCAACATCCAGGCCGGCCGCTCGCAACTGGTGCTGGCCGGCGGTGTCGACGCCTTGTCGCGCGCGCCGCTGTTGTTCTCCGACGCGATGGTGCGCTGGCTGTCGGGCTGGTACGCGGCCAAGACGCCGGGCCAGCGCCTCGCGATGGTGAAGAAGTTCCGACCCGCCTACCTGGCACCGGTGATCGGCATCATGAAGGGCCTCACCGACCCGGTGGTCGGCCAGTTGATGGGGCAGACCGCCGAGAACCTCGCCCACCGCTTCGGCATCGGCCGCGACGAGATGGACGAGTTCGCGGTGCATAGCCACCAGCGCGTCGTCCAGGCGCAGAGGGCCGGCCACTTCGACGCCGAACTGGTGCCGCTGTTCGAGTCCGACGGCACGCTGCACGCGGCCGACGACGGCGTGCGGCCCGATGCCTCGATGGAAGGGCTGGCCAAGCTCAGGCCGTTCTTCGACAAGCGCTACGGCCGCGTCACGGCCGGCAACAGCTCGCAGATCACCGACGGCGCGGCCTGGCTGGTGCTGGCCTCGGCAGAAGCCGTCGAACGCCACGGCCTGACGCCGCGGGCGCGCATCAGCGACAGCCAGTGGGCCGGGCTGGCGCCCGAGCAGATGGGACTGGGGCCGGTGCACGCCTCGACGCCGATCCTGCGGCGCCACGGCCTGACGCTGGACGATTTGGACGCGTGGGAGATCAACGAGGCCTTCGCGGCGCAGGTGATCGCCTGCCTGCGTGCCTGGGCCGACGACGACTACTGCCGCGGCGAGCTGGGCCTGGACGGCGCGCTCGGGCGGCTCGACACGCATCGGCTGAACGTGGATGGCGGCGCGATCGCGCAGGGCCACCCGGTGGGGGCCTCGGGGGCGCGCATCGTGCTGCACCTGCTGCAGGTGCTGGAGCGCAGCGGCGGGCGGCGCGGCATCGCGACGATCTGCATCGGCGGCGGCCAGGGCGGCGCGATGCTGCTGGAGCGGACATGAACCGAACCCTTGGACACAAGGCTTGCGGCCGGGACCACAGGAGCCGGGAAACCCCTGCCTCCCGTCTCCCGCGGTTCCGGCGCAAGCCCTCGGGGGCGGCGCGATGAGCGGCCTCAGGCACTGGACGCTGGCGCGCGAGGCGGGCGGTGTGGCCTGGCTGCGCTTCGACAAGGCCGGCGAATCCACCAACACGCTGTCGGCCGAGGCCTTGTCGGAGTTCGACCGGGTGCTCGACCAGCTCGAGCACGACCGGCCGGCCGGCCTGATCATCGCCTCGGCCAAGGCGGCCGGTTTCATCGCCGGTGCCGACGTGGAGGAATTCACCCGCCTCGAGTCGGGCGACGAGGCGCGCCTGCTGGTGGACCGCGGCTGGCGGCTGTTCAACCGGCTGGCGGCGGTGCCCTACCCGACGCTGGCGCTGATCCGCGGCCACTGCATGGGCGGCGGCCTGGAGATGTCGCTGGCCTGCCGCTATCGCATCGCGGTGGACGAGCCGGGCACCCGGCTGGCGCTGCCCGAGGTGATGCTCGGCATCGTGCCGGGCTGGGGCGGCATGCTGCGATTGCCGCAACTCATCGGACCGGCAGCGGCGCTGGACATGATGCTGAGCGGCAAGGGGGCGGACGCGAGGAAGGCGAAGAAGCTCGGCCTGGTGGACGAGTGCGTGCCGCCGCGGGTGATGGACAACGCCGCCCGCATGCTGGTGGTGTCGCACCGCGACGCGCACCGCGCGCCGTGGCTGCAGCGGTTGCTGAACGGGCCGCTGAAGCGCGTTGTGGCCGACAAGGCGCGCCAGCAGGTGGCGAAGAGGGCGAGCCGCGAACACTACCCGGCGCCCTACGCGATCCTCGACATCTGGCAGCACCACGACGGCAACGCGCTGGCGCTGCCGGCCGCCGATCCGGCCTCGCTGGAGAGCCTGTTCCGCTCGCCGACGGCGCGCAACCTGGTGCGCGTGTTCTTCCTGCAGGAGCGGCTGAAGGGCTTCGGCAAGGACAGCGACTTCGCGCCGCGCCGCGTGCATGTCGTCGGCGCCGGCGTGATGGGCGGCGACATCGCCGCCTGGTGCGCGCTGCGCGGCATGACGGTGACGCTGCAGGACCAGTCGGCCGAGCGCATCGGCCCGGCCATCGCCCGCGCCGGCAAGCTGTTCGCCCGCAAGCACCGCCGCGACGCCCGCCAGCAACGCTTCGCGCTGGACCGGCTGATTCCCGATCCGCAGGGCCACGGCGTGCGCCATGCCGACCTGATCATCGAGGCGATCTTCGAGGACCTGGCGGTCAAGCGCGAGCTGTTCGCCGACATCGAGGCCCGCGCCCGGCCCGACGCGGTGCTGGCCACCAACACCTCCAGCCTGCGCATCGAGGACATCGCCGCCGCGCTGCGCGAGCCGTCGCGGCTGGTCGGCATCCATTTCTTCAACCCGGTGGCGCAACTGCCGCTGGTCGAGGTGGTGCGCGGCGAGCACAGCGACGAACAGATGCTGCGCCGGGCGGCGGCCTTCGTGCGCCGCATCGACAAGCTGCCGCTGCCGGTCAGGAGCGCGCCCGGCTTCCTGGTCAATGCGGTGCTGGCGCCCTATATGCTCGAGGCGATGCACTGGGTCGATTCCGGCATGGCGCCGGAGGCGGTGGACGAGGCGCTGGTGGGCTTCGGCATGCCGATGGGGCCGATCGAGCTGGTCGATACGGTCGGGCTCGACATCGCGATGGCGGCCGGCAAGGGGCTGGCCGGCGAGGGCGCGCAGGTGCCGAAGAAGCTCGCCGAGCTGGTGGCGGCCGGCCACCTGGGGCGCAAGAGCGGCCGCGGCTTCTACGCGTGGCAGGACGGCCGGCCACAAAAGGCAAGCGTTTCGTCGAACCATGACGGCGTTGCCGAACGCATAATCGAACCTCTGCTGCAGGCGGCTCGGCGCTGCGTCGAAGCCGGCGTGGTGGCCGACGCGGACCTGGCCGATGCCGGCGTGATCTTTGGCACCGGCTTCGCGCCGTTCAGCGGCGGACCGATCAGCTACTTGAACAAGCGCAAGGCGGCGCCGACAGTGGCCACCGCCGAACCGACGGGAGAGCGAAGCTCATGACGCACGAAACGCCGGTCAGCCTGCCGAACGATTGCGAACTGGTGCTGCGGGTGGTGCCGATGCCGGCTGACACCAATCCGACGGGCGACGTCTTCGGCGGCTGGATCATGGCCCAGGTGGACGTGGCCGGCGCGGTGCCGGCGCACCGGCGGGCGCGCGGCCGGATCGTCACGGTCGCGGTCAATTCCTTCCTGTTCAAGCAGCCGGTCACGGTCGGCGACCTGCTCAGTTTCTATGCCCGCGTGGTACGGGAGGGGCGTACCTCGATCACCGTCGATGTGGAGGTCTATGCCGAGCGCCATCCGGAGGATCCGATCGTGGTCAAGGTGACCGAGGCGCAATTGACCTACGTGGCGGTGGACGAGGCCGGCGAGAAGCGGGCACTGCCGCCTCTTTGAAAGAAACCAGGCGGCCGGCGGGCGCCGGCCGCGCAACCACCGGAGGCCGGTGCCGCAGAGCACCGGGTACGGAACTACAACACCTTATCGCCAGAGTGGAGGAGACACAGGATATGAAGCACAGTCTGTTTGCAAGAATCGCCCCGGCGGCCCTGGTGGCGCTGGCCAGCGGCAGCGCCGGCGCGGCCGGCTTCCAACTGCTGGAGCAAAACGGCAGCGGTGTCGGCAACGCCTTCGCGGGTTCGGCGGCCGTGGCCGAGAACGCCAGCACGATCTTCTTCAACCCCGCCGGCATGACGAAACTGTCCGGCGATCGCCAGGTGTCGATCGGCCTCGACGTGGTCAACGTCGGCTTCGAGTTCAACGACGAGGGCAGCAGCCTGCCGGCGCTGACCGCGACCGGCACCGGCGACGGAGGCGACGCCGGCGACCTGGCCTACATCCCGAACGCCTATTTCTCGACCAAGCTCACCGACAAGCTGGCGGTCGGCATCGGCATCGGGGCGCCGTTCGGCCTCAAGACCGAGTACGACGACGACTTCATCGGCCGCTTCCTGGCGATCAACTCGGACATCAAGACGATCAACATCAACCCCTCGGTCGCCTACCAGGTCAGTGAAAAGCTGTCGCTCGGCTTCGGCCTGAACTACCAGAAGATCGAGGCGGAGCTGTCCAACGCGGTGAACTTCTCCGGCCTGCTGGCCCAGGCCGGCATCGGCGTGTTCCCCGGGCTGGAGGGGGTCGGCACCGTCAAGGCCGACGATTATTCCTGGGGCTGGAACGTGGGCCTGCTGTTCGAGCCGTCCGACACCACCCGGATCGGCGTCTCGTACCGCTCCAAGATCAAGTACGAACTGTCCGGCGACGTCCGCTTCCAGCGGCCGGACTCGGGCAACGCGGCGCTCAACGGCGCGATGGCCGTCGGCGCGCCGAACGGCCCGGCGGAGGCCGACATCGAGCTGCCCGACACCTTGATCATCAGCGCCGTGCAGCAGCTCAGCCCGCAGTGGACGATGCTGGGCGACATCTCCTGGACCGGCTGGTCCACGCTCGAGTCGCTCGACATCAATCGCACCGGCGGCAGCCTGCTGTCGAGCGAGACGCTGAAATGGCGCGATACCTGGCGCCTCGCGCTGGGGGCCAAGTACCGCTACTCGGACAAGGTCGGGCTGAAGTTCGGCCTCGCCTACGACCAGTCGCCGGTCGAGACGGACCACCGGCTGGCGCGCCTGCCCGACGCCAACCGGATCTGGCTGTCGCTCGGCTCGCAGTACCAGGTGGGCCCCGGCATGGTGGTGGACGTCGGCTATGCCCACCTCTTCATCCACGATCCGAAGATCGACGCCGATGGCGACAACGCCGCCGCCAAAGGCAACCTGGTCGGCAGCTACGAGGCCGCCGTGGACATCCTCGGCGTGCAGCTGACCTACGACTTCTGATCGTTTCGATGCCGGCGGCCGCAGCGCGGTCGCCGGTCCGTACCATTGCGCGAGCCGCCCGCCCGGACGTTCCGGGCGCTGCCAGAACGGGGCGGCCGCCCCGAGGAGAACCCGATGAGCAAGCTCAACATCCGCAAGGTCGCCGTACTCGGCGCCGGCGTGATGGGTGCGCAGATCGCCGCCCATTGCGCCAACGCCGACGTGCCGGTGGTGCTGTTCGACCTGCCGGCCCGCGAGGGCGAACCGAACGGCATCGTCAACAAGGCCCTGGCCGGGCTCAAGAAGCTGCAGCCCGAGCCGTTCTGCGGCAAGGACCGCGTGGCCTACGTGGACGCCGCCAACTACGACCAGCACCTGCCGCTGCTGGCCGAATGCGACCTGGTGATCGAGGCCATCGCCGAGAAGATGGAGTGGAAGCTCGACCTCTACGCCAAGGTCGCGCCCCACCTCCGGCCGGACGCGATCTTCGCCTCCAACACCTCCGGCCTGTCGATCAACGCCTTGTCGGAAGGCATGCCGGCGGCGCTGCGCGACCGCTTCTGCGGCGTGCATTTCTTCAATCCGCCGCGCTACATGGCGCTGGTCGAGCTGATCCCGACCGCCGCCACCGAGGCCGCGGTGCTGGACGGGCTGGAGGCCTGGCTGAGCACCACGCTCGGCAAGAGCATCGTGCGCGCCAAGGACACGCCGAACTTCGTCGCCAACCGGGTCGGGGTGTTCTCGATACTGGCGGTGATGCACCACACCGCGCGCATGGGCCTGGGTTTCGACGAGGTCGACGCGCTGACCGGCCCGAACATCGGCCGGCCCAAGAGCGCCACCTTCCGCACCGCCGACGTGGTCGGTCTGGACACGCTGGCCCACGTCATCCACACCATGCAGGCCACGCTGCCGGACGACCCCTGGCATGCCTATTACGATGCGCCCGAGTGGCTCGGCGCGCTGATCGCCAAGGGCGCGCTGGGGCAGAAGACCCGCGCCGGCATCTTCCGCAAGGAAGGCAAGCAGATCATGGTGCTGGACCTCGAAAAGCAGGACTACCGGCCGAGCGGTGCCGAGGTGGCGCCCGAGGTGGCTGCAATCCTGAAGAACCGCGATCCGGCCGCCAGGTTCGCCCAACTGCGCGCCAGCGAGCATCCGCAGGCCAAGTTCCTGTGGGCCATCTTCCGCGACGTGTTCCACTACTGCGCGGTGCACCTGGCCGACATCGCCGACAACGCCCGCGACGTGGATTTCGCCATGCGCTGGGGCTTCGGCTGGGCGATGGGGCCGTTCGAGACCTGGCAGGCGGCCGGCTGGCAGGCGATCGCCGAGGCGATCCGCGACGACATCGCGGCCGGCCGGGCGATGGGCAGCACGCCGCTGCCGGCCTGGGTGTTCGAGCGCCAGGGCGTGCATGAAGCCGCCGGCGCCTACTCGGCCAGCGAAGACGCGCTGCGCCCGCGCTCGGCGCTGGCGGTGTACAAGCGCCAGCTCTATCCGGAGCAGGTGCTCGGCGAGACCGCGCCCGAGCGCGGCGAGACGCTGTGGGAGAACGAGGGCGTGCGGCTGTGGCGCCGCGCCGACCTCGATGCCGGCATCGGCATCGTGTCGATCACCTCGAAGATGCACGCCATCGGCAGCGAGGTGCTGGACGGCGTGCTGGAGGCGGTGGCGCGCGCCGAGCGCGACCTGGACGGGCTGGTGCTGTGGCACGAGCCGCCGTTCGCGGTCGGCGCCAACCTGATGCAGGTCACCGAGGCGATCAAGGCCGGCCAGTTCGAGCTGCTCGAGAAGACCGTCGCCAAGTTCCAGCAGACCTCGATGGCGCTG
>JBNLET010000121.1:0-4433 GCA_050305135.1 Rhodocyclaceae bacterium
GCTCGACCGGGCCGAGCCGAAGACGGTGCAGCGCCTCGCCAAGGCGGCCGCACCGCGGCCGCTCGGCCGCGCCGAGGAGGCCCGGCAGGCCGACGGCGCAGCGATGCCCGCCCCCAGCGTCGCGGCGACGGCGGCCAGCCCGCTGCAGGCCGCCATCGCGCCGCCCCGGACCGTCGAGCGGGAGCGCTACCAGCGCTTCGACGACAACCCGGTCAAGCGCGTCGCCGACGAGCCGGTGTCCACCTTCAGCATCGACGTCGATACCGGCAGCTACGCCAACGTCCGGCGCATGCTGACCGCCGGCCGCCTGCCGCCGACCGATGCGGTGCGGGTCGAGGAGATGATCAACTACTTCCCCTACGACTACGCCCGGCCGCAGGGCGAACAGCCGTTCGCGGTGCATGCCGAAATCGCCCGCACGCCGTGGAACGCCCACAACCTGCTGCTGCGCGTGGCATTGAAGGGGCAGGACCTGGCGGCCGAGACGCTGCCGCCGGCCAACCTGGTGTTCCTGGTGGACGTCTCCGGCTCGATGAACTCGCCCGACAAGCTACCGCTGCTGAAATCGGCGCTGAAGCTGCTGGTGGACCGGCTGCGGCCGCAGGACCGCATCTCGCTGGTGACCTACGCCAGCGGCACGCGGGTGGTGCTCGAGGCCACGCCCGGCTCCGAGCGGGCGCGCATCGCCAACGCCATCGACGCGCTCTCGGCCGGCGGCAGCACGGCCGGCGCCAGCGGCATCGAGCTGGCCTACCGGATGGCCCGGCAGGGCTACGTCGAGGGCGGCATCAATCGCATCCTGCTGGCAACCGACGGCGACTTCAACGTCGGCGTCACCGACTTCGGCCAGTTGAAGAGCATGGTCGAGGAGCGGCGCAGGAGCGGCGTCTCGCTGTCCACGCTGGGCTTCGGCACGGGCAACTACAACGAGCAGTTGATGGAGCAGATCGCCGACGCCGGCGACGGCGCCTATTCCTATTTCGACACGCTGATGGAAGCGCAGAAAGTGCTGGTCAGCGAGATGAGTTCGACGCTCGCGACGATCGCCCGCGACGTCAAGATCCAGGTCGAATTCAACCCGGCGACGGTCGCCGAGTACCGGCTGATCGGCTACGAGAACCGCACGCTGCGGCGCGAGGACTTCAACAACGACCGGGTGGACGCCGGCGACATCGGCGCCGGCCACACTGTCACGGCGCTGTACGAGCTGACGCCGGTCGAGGCGCCGGGCCTGATCGATCCGCTGCGCTATGCTCCGGCCGCCGAGGCCCGCCCCGTGCAGAGCGGCGGCAAGGACGAGCTGGCCTTCGTCAAGCTGCGCTACAAGCGCCCCGGCGAGACCCACAGCCGGCTGATCGAGACACCGGTGCGGCGCGGCGAAGCGCGCACGTTCGCCGCCGCCTCGGGCGAATTCCGCTTCGCGACCGCCATCGCCGGCTTCGGCCAGTTGCTGCGCGGCGGCCGCCACACCGGCGCATGGACGCTGGCCGATGCCCGCGCACTGGCCGCCGGCGCGCTCGGTCGCGACGAATTCGGCTACCGCGGCGAGGCGCTGCGGTTGATGGATCTCGCCGCGGCGCTTTCCAGTCGCGTTCCGGTTGCGGTACAAGGGCCGGGTGAGCGATGACGCCGGCGAACTGAAGGACGTTGCGGACGAGGAGCTGATGCTCCTCGTCGCGCGGGGCTTCGTGCGCGAACCGGCCAGCGAGCTGTTCCGCCGCCACAACAAGGCCTTGTTCAACTACCTGGCCTGGCTTTCCGGCGGCGACCTGCGCGAAGCCGAGGACATCGCCCAGGCCAGCTGGGTCAAGCTGATGAGCCGCTGCGCCGACTACCGGCCGAGCGCGGCATTCCGCACCTTCCTGTTCCAGATCGGCCGCAACGCCTGGCTCGATGTCCGCGGCAGCGCCTGGCAGGCGCGCCGCGAGGCGCTGCCCGAGCAGTTGCCGGAAGACGAGCACGAACTGTCGCCGGAAGCCGAGCTCAGCCTGCGCCAGGACCTGCAGAAGGTGCACCGGGTGCTGCTGACCCTGCCCCACCCGCAGCGCGAGGTGGTAGTGCTGCGCTTCTTCTCCGACATGACGCTGGACGAGATCGCCGCCACCGTCGGCGCCGGCTTCGAGACCGTCAAGAGCCGCCTGCGCTACGCCTATCGCAGCCTGCGGCTGGCACTGGAGGACTCGTCGTGAAGGATTTCGAGGCCTTCCTGGAGGGCCGCGGACGGATGGCGGGGCTGTTGCAGGCGCTGCCGCCGTTCGAGCCGCCGGCCGGCATGGAGACGCGCTTCCTGGCCTCGCTGCCGGCCGAGCCCGGGCCGGACGGCAGCTTCGAGCCGCCGCCCTCGCTCGCCGCGGCGGTGTTCGCCGAGGCCGCGCGGCTCGATGCCGCGCAGCGGCCGCGCCAGCAGGCGACGCTGGACGAGGTCGCGCGACACGGTGCGCGCGAGGCGCTCGGCGTCGAGCCCGGCGAGGCGACGCGCGCCTGGCTCGACGCGCGGCGCGGCGACGCAGCGGCCGCCCCCGCAGCGGCGCGCCGGCCGCGGCGCCGCTGGCTCGCCCCGCTCGGCAGCGCGCTGGCGGCCACGGTGGCGCTCGGCGTCGCGCTGCAACTGATGCGGGAAGGCCCGCCCGAGCAGCAGCCAGGCCGCTCGCAGGCACCTCGCGCGCCGGCGGCGGCGACGATTCAGACGCAGCCGCCGGCCGAGCGGAAGGCGGAGCTTGCCGAAGAAGCACCGCCACCTCCGCCCGCGGCGGGCGAAGCGTCGGCGGATCTCGCCGCCGCGCCGCCGCAGCCGGCCGCAAAGCCCGCCATGCCGTTGAGCGACCGGGCCGAGCTTCGGCGCCAGGCGGCCGCGCGGCCGATCGCCCCGGCCGAGCCCCTCCCCGCCCCGGCTCCAGCGGCCGAGCCAGCCTCGCTCGCCAAGTCGCTCGCCACAGCGCCGGCCGGCACGCTCGGCCGCACGGCGCGTCGCCGCGAACTGCCGGCCAGCGCATTGGCCGGCGCGGCCGCACCGCTCACAGCGCAGGAGGCGCAACACGAGGAAGAAGAGGGGCGCGCGCGCGCCATGCCGGATCGTTTCGCACTGCAAGATATCGACGGCCTGAGCGCGGCCATCGAAGCCAGTCCCCAGCCTCTGGCACGATGGCGGATCGAAGTCGCGGAAAGCGATCTGGCGGCCGCCCGAAACTTGGCCGAGGCGGTCCGCAAGCGGCTCGCCGATCGTGGTCGGGTGGTCTCGATCGAGCCCGTCACCAGCGGGAAAGAGGCCGGCTGGCTAATTCTGCGGCCACTCGGCGAGTGACTCGGCGCTGCCCGCCCGGGCAGGCGAAAAAAATGGCCCGGAATCTTGGATTCCGGGCCAAATCCACACCATTTGAGGAGGGTGGAGGAGACAACTGAACTATAGCCAAAACAATGCTGCATTGCAACAACTTTTTCGCAGCCAGCCTTCCCGGCGCGATCAGGCCTGCTGCCACAGAGCGATCAATTGCGGCCGGTGGGCCACCAGATGCATCACCTCGACGGTCAGGACCGGGCCGCTCAGCGTATGGCCCGAGAGCGTCGCCGAGAACTGCGGCTCGAAGCCATCGACGCGCACCGGGATCGGCCCCTGGTCGGGCCTCAGGCGGATCTTGCGGAACTCGTCCGACAACATCACCGAGCCATTGGTCAGGTTCAGCCGGCCGTCCAGTTCGGCCGTCGCGCCGGCACTGTTGACGGCCGCCAGCCGGCAGGGCACGAGGCGGTATTCGCCCACCATCGCCAGCACCTGCCGCCGCAGGTAGCGCAGCAGGTCCGGCTCGGCGGTCGGCGCCCTGGCTGCGGCCTTGACGCAGACCGACTCGATTTCCTCGTCGGTCAGATGGGCCGTCACCTTGGCCACCATGGCGGCCTCGATACGCGGTGCGCGCAGATTTTCGGCCTCGGCGTGGTGGTGGTGGGCGAGCAGCTTGACGCCGGCCTTGCCGAGCTGCTTGGCGCTGATCGCCGGCAGCCCCTGCATCACGGTGGCGCCGAGCGCCTGGCACAAGCCGACGCCGAGCGCGACCGAATCCTGCCCCGACATCTCGTCGGGGATCTGCAGATCCAGCGTGAAGCTGAGTTTCAACCTGGCGTTCGGCTTGCTCATCGGTTCGACGATTCGGCTTCGGTCCCTTCGCTTACGGCCGGGCCGCAGCCGACTTGAGGCGCGCTATCGACCGTCGTGTCGGCGGCCGGGCAGATCTCCCGGCCGGAAGCGGGCAATGCTCGGAAGGCCGGCCCCGGATCGGGCGGCACACTGCCCCTCGTCCGACACCTGAGGAGCGCCCGATGCCACGCCACCTGGGAATGGTCCTGTTGCTGACCCTGGTCTGCCTGCCGTTGCGCTGCGCGGCAGTGTTCTGCGGCGGCCCGCCGGCCGGCGAAGAGGACGGCGGCGGGCTCTCGATGCA
>JBNLET010000122.1:0-59204 GCA_050305135.1 Rhodocyclaceae bacterium
CTGAAGCCGGCCCTACGAACCCGGTCGAGGCGCATCTCCCTGTAGGGCCGGCTTCAGCCGGCCTCGCACGGCCAAACGTGCCAAACGCACGAAATCCCCACCGCGCGCAGCACGGCCTTGAAGCTCGGCGCGGCGACCTCAGTTGCCGGATTCGCCGTCGGCATCGCCGGGGGCCTCGCTGCCGGCGACGCGATACTGGTCGGATGCCCAGGCGCCGAGGTCGATCTGCCGGCAACGCTCGCTGCAGAACGGCCGCCAGCGGTTCTCCGGCGCCCACAGCGCGGGCTTGCCGCATTGCGGGCACTTGACGGTACGTTGCGGCGTCTGTTCCTGCTCGGAGCGGCGCGACATCAAAGATTGCAGAAGGTCAGATGGAAATTGACGTCGGCCTCGGACTGGCGCGGCCGGCTCAGCGTCTCGGGCATCATGAAGCGGATGTTGAGCGCGTACTTGTTGGCGCTGATCTCCGGTACCGCGGCCAGGCCGCGCGCGATCACGACGCGGAACATCTGCGCGCTGCGGCCGCCCATCGTCATCTGGAAGGAGCCGCGCCGCGCCACCAGCGCCTCGGGACGGCCGCTGCCGCGCAGCAGCCGCAGCACGATCAACAGGCCGTCGCGGATCGGCGTCATCGGGTGGAGCCAGTTGGCGAGGTCGCGCTGGCGGGCCTCGACGTCGCGGTTGAGCCAGAAATGGTAGGCCGGCAGGTCGAACTGGCAGGCGCCGCCGGGGATCGCCGCGCGCGAACGGATCGCCATCAGCCATTCGTTCTCGCGCAGGTACTGGCCGATCTTGCCGGCCATCGCCAGCAGCGCCGCCGAAGCCTGCTCGATCTCGTACAGCGCGCCCGACAGCGCCTCCTCGGAGATGTCCGGGTTGTTGCGGAAGGACAGCAGGATCTGGCGCTGGCGTTCCAGCTCCTGCACCAGGTCGACCTTCAGGTCGGCCCGGCCGGCCACCTCGAGGACCTCGAAGAGGGAAATCAGTGCGCTGTGGTGATCGAAAGTCGCGCTGCCGGAAATGAAATGGCCGATGCGGGCAAAGAGATCCTCCAGGCGGAGCAGCGTACGGATGCGCTCGTTCAGGGGATACTCGTAAGTGATCACCGGACAGGGCTCGATTTCATTGGCTGGCGTGAATTGCGGCCGATCATAGCACAGCGCCTTCGCCGCCCCGCGAGGCAGCGGCGGCCATCCGCGCGGGTCGCCGATGCTGTTCATCGCAACCCCAGGTAGGTCCGATGCAGGCGCGCCACCTGCCGGCGCAATGCGTCCAGCGTACCGCTATTGTCGATCACGTCGTCGGCCGCCGCCAGGCGGGTTTCGCGATCCACCTGGGCGGCCATGATCGAACGCACCCGCGCCTCGTCGAAACCGTTTCTCGCCATCACCCGCTGCCGCTGCACGCTCTCGGGGACGTCCACGACGCACACCCGGTCCACCCGTTCGCGGTAGCCGCCCGCCTCGACCAGCAGCGGCACCACGAGGACCACGTAGGGCGCTTCGCCGGCGGCGATCTGCCGCTCGGACTCGGCCCGGATCAGCGGGTGCAGCAGCGCTTCGAGGCGACCGCGCGCCGTCGCGTCGTCGAACACCAGCCGCCGCATCGCGTCGCGGTCGAGCGCGCCGTCGGCGCGCACCAGGTGCTCGCCGAAGACCTCGGCGACGGCGCCCATCGCCGCACCGCCGGGCCCGGTCAACAGGTGCGCGATCAGGTCGGTGTCGACCACCTCGGCGCCCAGTTCGGCGAAACAGTCGGCCGCCGCGCTCTTGCCCGAGCCGATGCCTCCGGTCAGGCCGATGACCGGCACCCGACGCGGCGCGCTCACCGCTGCACCCGGCATGGCGGGGCACCGATCACGGCTCGCAGCTCTCGCGCGACAAGTCTTCGAAGCGCGTGTCGGTGTCGCTGGCGAGCGTCGCCAGCACGTCGGCCGGGCCACGCATCTCGATGCGGTGCACAGTGCTGCCGCGGGCCGTGATCGTGCCGCCGCGCACGCCCTTGGCCTCGAGCCGGCTCAGGTGCAGCTTGGCCGACGCTTCGGTCTTGAACAGGCCAAGCGAGATGGCCCACTGGAAAACCCCCTCGTCCTGCAGGATGAAGAGATCGGTGACGCCGTGGCCGCGGATCTCCGCCACCTTGCGTTCGGCGGCCGCCCGGTCCCCCTGCGGCGGCACGTGCACCCACCAGGACGAGGGCCGCAATTCGGCGCTGGCGGCCAGCTGCAGCGCGTCGGGCAGCGCCTCGGCCATCTCGGTCAGCGCCTTGGCCTGCGCCTCGCTCAGTTCGACGAAGCGCAGGCAGGCCTGCGGCACGACCGGCGCCGGCGGCTCGATCACCGCCGCCGGCTGGGGTTCGGGCTCGGGCGGCGGTGGCGGCGGCAATGCCGCCGGCGGTTCGGCGGGCGGCGGCATCGGAGGGGCCTTCGGCGGCGCCGGCTTGTCGGCCGCCAGCACGGCCGGCGGCACTTCGCCGGCCGCCAGCAGCTGGATCGCATCGGGCCGCAACTGGTTGGTCAGCCGCTCCGGCTCGCCCCGCGCATGGCCGGCGCCGAGCAGGCCGGCCAGCCCGGCTGCGGCGAGCAGGTTGAGCAGCAGCAGGATGAAGAAGACGATGCGCGCCACGAGGCAATTCCCTCGTTCAGCCCAACTTCGGCAAGCCGGCCAGCGAGCGGCTGATCGCCTCGGCCGGATAGTCGAAGTTCTCCAACTGGCCGGACAGCATGCGTTCGAAGGCGCTCATGTCGAAGTGGCCGTGGCCTGTCAGGTTGAACAGGATGGTCTTCGGTTCGCCGCTGTCGCGGCAGCGGACCGCCTCGTCGATCGCCGCGCGGATCGCGTGGCAGGACTCCGGCGCGGGGATCACGCCTTCGTTGCGCGCGAACATCAGGCCGGCCTCGAAGGTCTCGACCTGCGGCACCGCCAGCGCTTCCAGCAGCCCCTCGTGGTAGAGCTGCGAGACCAGCGGAGAGTCGCCGTGGTAGCGCAGACCGCCGGCATGGATGCCGGGCGGCACGAAGTCGTGGCCGAGCGTGTACATCTTCATCAGCGGCGTGAAGCCTGAGGCGTCGCCGAAATCGTAGGCGTAGGCGCCGCGCGTCAGCGTCGGGCAGGAGCTCGGCTCGACCGCGACGCAGCGCAGGCGCTCGGCGCGCTTTTCACCGGCCGCCTTGTCGGCGAGGAACGGGAACGCGATGCCGCCGAAGCTGGAGCCGCCGCCGCAGGGGCCGAAGATCACGTCCGGGTAGGCGCCGATCTTGTCGAACTGCTTCTTCGCCTCGAGGCCGATCACGGTCTGGTGCAGCAGTACGTGGTTCAGCACCGAACCGAGCGTGTAGTTGGTATCGTCGCGGCCGGCCGCCTCCTCCACCGCCTCCGAGATCGCGATCCCCAGCGAACCCGGATTGTCGGGATCCTGTGCCAGGATGCGCCGCCCGGTCTCGGTCAGCTCGGACGGGCTGGCGAACACCTCGGCGCCCCAGGTCTGCATCATCAGACGCCGGTAGGGCTTCTGGCCGTAGCTGACCTTGACCATGTAGACCCGCACCTCGAGGCCGAACATCTGCCCCGCGAAACCGATCGACGAGCCCCACTGGCCGGCCCCGGTCTCGGTGGTCAGCCGGCGGATGCCGGCCTGGCGGTTGTAGAAGGCCTGCGGCACGGCCGAGTTCGGCTTGTGGCTGCCGGCCGGCGAGACGCCCTCGTACTTGTAGTAGATGCGGGCCGGCGTCTGCAGCGCCCGCTCGAGCCGGACCGCCCGCAGCAGCGGGCTCGGCCGCCAGATCTTGTACACCTCGCGCACTTCGGGCGGGATCTCGATCCAGCGCTCGCCGCTCATCTCCTGCTGCAGGATCTGCTCGGGGAAGATCGCCAGCATCTGCTCGGGCGAGGCGGGATTGCCATCCGGTCCGAGCGGCGGCGCGGGCGGATTCGCCATGTCCGCGACCACGTTGTACCAGTGGGTCGGCATCTCGTCCGCTTCCAGCACGATGCGGCTGTCGTCCATCGCAACGCTCTCCTGTTCGCCGGCCGCCGCTGGGCGGTCCGCGTCGTTTGCATTCAGGGCGTGATGTTAGCCCGATCCGCCGCGATGCGGGCCAGGCCGTCCAACACCAGGTTGTCGACCCGCCGGCAGCGCACCGACAGATGCGGCGCGATGGCTTCGGCGGCGCCGCCGCCGAGCAGGCAGAGCGGATCCTGGCCGGCGTCCAGCCGGCCGAACATCCGTTCGATCGCACCGACCTGGGCCTCCAGGCAGCCGCTGACGATGGCGTCCTCGGTACGCCGCGGAAAGTGCTCGACGTGGCCGTCGGCGAACGGCAGGTCGGCCGTGTCGCGCGCCAGCGAACGGCGCATCAGGCCGAGGCCGGGCAGGATCAGTCCGCCACGGAAGCACCCCGCCGCATCGAGCACGTCGACGGTGGTGGCGGTGCCGGCCATCACCACCAGCGCGGCGCCCGGATGCAGTCCGCGGGCGCCGATCAGCGCGGCCCAGCGGTCGGCGCCGAGCTGGCCGGCCCGCAGGTAGCCGTTGCTGACGCCGCACTGGCGTTCGCGCGGCAGGTTCCAGGCCAGCGCCAGGCCGGGCGGCAGCGCGGCGGCCACCTGCGCCGCCCTGTCCGCGCCCGCGACGTTGCTGCCGAGCGCCGCGCTCGGACGGGCCAGCGCCAGGATGCCGGCCGCCAGCCGGTCCAGGTCCTCGTATTCGAACGCCTCCCGCGCCAGCCAGCGGCGGCCGTCGTGCAGCCCCCATTTCAGCCGCGTGTTGCCGACGTCCAGCAGCAAGTTCACC
Organism: Rhodocyclaceae bacterium; assembly: GCA_050305135.1. Lineage (GTDB taxonomy): Bacteria > Pseudomonadota > Gammaproteobacteria > Burkholderiales > Rhodocyclaceae > Cognatazoarcus. The sequence goes on from JBNLET010000122.1 coordinate 4,792, forward strand.
GCGCCGGCCTCAACGAGACGTCGCCGGCCAGCACCCGTCGCTCGCCGTCGTCGTTGCGTACCAGCAGCGCGCCTTCGTCATCGACGCCGAGACAGGTGCCGGCGAAGTCGGCCCCCCCGCCGCTGATCCGCACCGGCAGGCCCGCGTAGGCGTTGCGCTGCTCCCAGGCGTCGCGGAAGGCCGCGAAGCCGGCCGACTGGTAGCTCGCCAGCAGCCGCTCGAGTTCGAGCAGCAGCAGGCCGAGCAGGCGTTCGCGCGACGGCAGCGGCGCCAGCAGCTCGTCCAGGCCGGCCGCCGGCAGGCCTTGCAGCAAGCTGTCCTTCGGGCGGCGCAGGTTGAGACCGATGCCGATCACCGCGGCGACCGCCCGGCCCGGGCCGATCGTCAGCTCGACCAGGATGCCGGCCAACTTGCGCCCGAGCGCCATGACGTCGTTCGGCCACTTGAGCTGCACCGCATCGACGCCGAGCCCCTCCAGCACCCGCGCCACGGCCAGGCCGGCCACCAGCGACAGGCCGGCCGGCACCGGCGCGCCGGCGGGAAAGCGCCACAGCGCGGAAAAGGTCAGGTCCTCGCCCGGCGCCGCGTGCCAGCTGCGGCCGCGCCGGCCGCGCCCGGCGGTCTGCTGCCCGCAGCACAACACGTGCACCCGGCCGTCGTCGGCCGGCGGCCGTGCCAGCAGCGCGGCATTGGTGGAGGGACAGCTGTCGAGCAGTTGCAGCGAGAAGCGTGCGGCCCGGTCGGCCAGCACTTCGTGAACGGCAGCGGAGTCGAGCGATTGCGATTCGGCGGGCATTTCAATCCGGACGGACCAGAAAACGGCCGCCATTATCGGCGCCGGCGCAGCCGGTGCCAAGCGGCCGGCCCTAGCCTGCCCGGGTCGCGTCGCCGCCCGGCGCCTTGTCCTCGTCCAGCCCGAGTTCCTGGATCTTGCGGGTGATGGTGTTGCGCCCCAGCCCGAGCAACTGGGCGGCCTCGACGCGACGATCGCCGGTGGCGTTCAATGCGCGGCGGATCAGCACCCGCTCGAAGTCCTTCTGCAGGCGCTCGTGCACCTCGCCCGGCGCCTCGACCAGCAGCCGGTCGGCTTCGGCGGCCAGCGCGCTCATCCAGTCGCCGCCCGGCGGCGCGACCGCGCCGGCTTCGCGCAGCTCGGTCGGCAGATCGGCGACGTCGACGCTCTGGCCGGGCGCCATCACGGTCAGCCAATGGCAAACATTCTCGAGCTGGCGCACGTTGCCGGGAAAGGTCTGGCCCTGCATGTGGCGCAGCGCCGCGTCGGTCAGCCGCTTCGGCTCTCCGCCCAGCTCGCGCGCGCTCTTCTGCAGGAAATGGCGCGCCAGCAGCGGGATGTCCTCGCGCCGCTCGCGCAGCGGCGGCAAGCGCAGCCGGATCACGTTCAGGCGGTGGAACAAGTCCTCGCGGAACAAGCCCTCCTTGACCCGATCGTCCAGGTTCTGGTGGGTGGCCGCGATGACCCGCACGTTGGCGCGGATCGGCTGGTGACCGCCGACGCGGTAGTAGTGGCCGTCGGACAGCACCCGCAGCAGCCGCGTCTGCAGTTCGGCCGGCATGTCGCCGATCTCGTCCAGGAACAACGTGCCGCCTTCGGCCTGCTCGAAGCGGCCGCGCCGCTGCGCGGTGGCGCCGGTGAAGGCGCCCCGCTCATGGCCGAACAGCTCCGATTCGAGCAGGTCGCGCGGAATCGCGGCGGTGTTGATGGCGACGAAGGGCGATTCGCGCCGCGGGCTGTGGCGGTGCAGCGCGCGTGCCACCAGTTCCTTGCCGCTGCCCGACTCGCCGGTGATCAGCACCGTGGCATGGGACTGGGACAGGCGGCCGATGGCGCGGAACACCTCCTGCATGGCCGGCGCCTGGCCGAGGATCTCCGGCGCCAGCAGGTCCTCGTCCTTGCCGCCGCCCTGCTGCGCCCCCTGCTCCAGCGCCCGCCGCACCAGGCTCACGGCCTGGTCCACGTCGAAGGGCTTGGGCAGGTATTCGAAGGCACCGCCCTGGAAGGCCGCCACGGCGCTGTCCAGGTCGGAGTAGGCGGTCATGATGATGACCGGCAGCTGCGGGTATCTCTGCTTCACCTCGCGCAGCAGGTCGAGGCCCGATTCGCCCGGCATGCGGATGTCGGAGACCAGCGCGCGCGGCGAATCGCCGCTGCGCTCGATCGCGTCCAGCACTTCCCGGGCGGTGGAAAAGCTCTTGTGGTCGATGCCCTCGCGGGCCAGGGCCTTTTCCAGCACCCAGCGGATGGAACGATCGTCATCGACGATCCATACGGCATTGCTCATCTGTCGTCGTTCGCCTCGGTCGGGTCTGCGCACCAGGACGATAACCCGGGGTTGGAGCAAATGCACCAAAAAGGTGCATCAAGAGTCGTGCGTACTTACCGGCAACAGCACCGTGAAACACGTCCGGCCCGGGCGGCTGTCCACTTCGATCATGCCCTGGTGCTGTTCGACAAAGGTTTGAGCGATCGACAGACCCAATCCGCTGCCGCCTTCGCGCCCCGACACCAGGGGATAGAAGAGCGTATGGCGAATGGATTGCGGGATTCCCGGCCCGTTGTCGATAACCTGCAATTCCAGTGCCAGCTTGTGGCGGCGCTTGGCGAAGGTCACTTGGCGCGCGGCCCGCGTGCGCAGCGTGATTTCGCCCTCGCCGTCGAGCGCCTGGGCCGCGTTGCGCGCGATGTTCAGGATCGCCTGGATCAGCTGTTCCCGATCGCCCATCAACTCCGGCAGGCTGGTGTCGTAGTCGCGGCGCACGTTGATGGCGGGGAACTCGGCCCGCACCAGGCGCCGTACCCGTTCCAGCACGTCGTGCACGTTGATCAGCGCCGGCCGGGTCATCGCGCGCGCCGACAGCAGCCGGTTCATCAGGTCCTGCAGGCGGTCGGCCTCGGCGATGATGACCTCGGTATACTCGCGCAGCGCCGGATCGGACAGCTCGCGGGCCAGCAACTGGGCCGAGCCGCGAATGCCGCCGAGCGGATTCTTGATCTCGTGGGCCAGGTTTCGCATCAGCTCGCGGTTGGCCTTTTGCTGCTGCACCAGTTGCTCTTCCCGCGCCACCCGTAGTTGCGCGTCGATCGGGCGGAACTCCAGCAGCAGGCGCAGACCGGCGGCATCCACCGGCGTGACGGTGCAGTCGAGCCGCAGCAGCTCGCCGCCCGGCCGCTCGACCTGCAGATCGTGGCCGGTGTAGCTCCAGTTGTTGACCAGCGCGTTCTCGATCGAGCCGGAGATCTCGAGCGAATGGCCGAGCAGTTCGCTGAGCGGGAACCCGATCAGCTTGCGCTGGCTGACTTCGAACAGGTTCTCGGCACCCGGGTTCAGGTAGCGGATGCGGCAGCCCTCGTCGAGCAGCACGACCGCGGATGCGAGCAGTTCGAGCCCGGCGCAAAGGCCGGCGATCTGCTCCGGGGAGGTGTAGGCGTCTGACATGGCCGACCGCGTTGCAATAAATGCGCCATCGGCAGGGCGCTGTCAGTGCAGGTTGGAGATTTCCTTTTTCAGCGCCTCGACGTTGCGCTGGTGCAGTTCGATCTTGTCCTTGAACGGCTGCAGGCGGTCCAGCATCTTCTGGTAATTGCGCTCGTTGCCGTAGCGCACCGCTTCCTGCTCGGTCAGCGCTTTGCGTGCCTCTTCCAGCGCCTTTTCCTCCGCCTCCAGCTCGGCACCGAGGATCGCGCGGCGGCTGCCGTCGCGCGCCTCCTGCTCGGCCGGCGTGACGCGCGGGAAATTCGAGGGCCCGGCCGGCGGCGGCTTCAGCGACGGTATCGACGACACCGGCAGATCCTCTTCGAGCTGCGTGCAGCCCTTCGCATTGCTCGCATCGTTGGTGTAGGTGATGCGGCCCTGGCCGTCCACGCACTTGTAGATCCCGGCCGTCGCCGGCCCGCACTGAACGGCCAGGGCCAGGCCCAGAAGAACGAAGCTCCGCATCGGTCGGGTACTCCCGGTGGTGGGGCCTCCGAGTGTAGAAAGGCGGCCGCACAAATGCAAACGACAATAAAAAAGGACGGGCCATGCCCGTCCTTGCTTGCCGGCGCCCGACGCGAATCAGGAGCTGTAGTACATGTCGAACTCGACCGGGTGGGTGGTCATGCGCAGGCGGGTCACCTCCTCCATGCGCAGTTCGATGTAGGCATCGATGAAGTCGTTGGAGAACACGCCGCCGCGGGTCAGGAACTCGCGGTCCGCATCGAGGCACTCCAGCGCCTGATCGAGGCTGTGGCAGACGGTCGGGATCTTGGCATCCTCTTCCGGCGGCAGGTCGTAGAGGTTCTTGTCGGCCGGATCGCCCGGATGGATCTTGTTCTGGATACCGTCCAGACCGGCCATCAGCAGCGCCGAGAAAGCCAGGTACGGGTTGGCCAGCGGATCCGGGAAACGGGTCTCGAGACGACGGCCCTTCGGATTCGCGGTGTACGGGATGCGGATCGACGCCGAGCGGTTGCGGGCCGAGTAGGCCAGCTTGACCGGGGCCTCGAAGCCCGGCACCAGACGCTTGTAGGAGTTGGTGCCCGGGTTGGTGATGGCGTTCAGGGCGCGGGCGTGCTTGATCACGCCGCCGATGTAGTACAGCGCCGTGTCGGACAGGCCGGCATAGCCATTGCCTGCAAACAGGTTCTGGCCGTCCTTCCAGATCGACTGGTGCACGTGCATGCCCGAACCGTTGTCACCGACGATCGGCTTCGGCATGAAGGTGGCGGTCTTGCCGTACTGGTGCGCAACGTTGTGCACGATGTACTTCAGCACCTGGGTCCAGTCGGCGCGCTTGGTCAGCGTGTTGAACTTGGTGCCGATCTCGCACTGGCCGGCGGTCGCGACCTCGTGGTGATGCACCTCGCACTCGACACCGCAGGCTTCCATGGCCAGCACCATCGCGGCGCGGATGTCGTTCAGACTATCGACCGGCGGGACCGGGAAGTAGCCGCCCTTGACGCGCGGACGGTGGCCGACGTTGCCGCCTTCGAACTGCTCCGCCGTGGACCAGGCGGCCTCCTCGGACATGACCTTGCTGTAGACGCCGGACATGTCCACGTTCCACTCGACCGAATCGAGAATGAAGAACTCCGGCTCCGGACCGAAATAGGCGGTGTCGCCGATACCGGTGGACTTAAGGTAGGCCTCGGCACGCTTGGCCAGCGAACGGGGATCGCGGTCGTAGCCCTTGCCGTCGGACGGCTCGACCACGTCGCAGGAGATGACCATCGTGGTTTCGTCGAAGAACGGATCGATGTATGCCGTGCCGGCGTCCGGCATCAGGAGCATGTCCGAAGCCTGAATGCCTTTCCAGCCGGCGATCGACGAGCCGTCGAACGGATGACCGGATTCGAAGTGATCCTCGCCAAAGGCGCTCACAGGCAGCCCGACGTGCTGCTCCTTGCCACGGGTGTCGGTAAAGCGCAGGTCGATGAAGCGAACTTCATTTTCCTGGATCATCTTCATGACGTTCTCAGCGGACATGCTCGACTCCTGATTGTGATGCGTTGTTCAAAGTGGAAACGAAAAATCGTCGGGCGGAATCGTAGCACTTCGCGTGCCAGAGGGGGAAAGGGCCGTAGCGCGTCGGAGCCCCCCGTCCCGCACCAAAGTGGGACGAAATCAATGCACCACTATTGTGCATTCAAGGCCTAGCTGCACCATTCGTGTGCGAGGCCGTAGATCCGGACGGCCCTCAGCCGCTCCTGCCCAGCCAGGACCCGGTTCACGCGTTCGGCCAGGACGTCGTTTCGCCCGGTGGCCGACAGCCAGTCCGCCGCCATGAAGACCTCCACCTCGACCCCGCCGTCCAGGTAGTGCAGTTGGACGCGCTGCGGCTCCGGCGCACCGTCCCCGAGCACCTCGGCGACCATCGCCAACAGTTCCCCGCGACGCGGCAAGCGGCCGCCCCGCGGCGGAATCAGGTCGTCTTCCACGTCCACATGGACCAGCACGTCCTGGACGTCGCCGCGATTGCCGAGCAGCCGGGCGCGGGCCGACTCCGCCACCCGGTGTCCCTCCGACACGGTGATGCGCGGATCGACCTGCACGTGGGCATCCACCAGCACCCTGGGACCCATGCGGCGGGTGCGCAGATCGTGCACGCCCATCACGCCCGGCGTCTCCAGCAGCGTCGCGCGCATTTCCTCGATCTCCTCAGCGTCGAGGCCGGTATCGATCAACTCGCGTAGCGCCCGGTAGCCCAGCCGGGCGCCCATGCGCAGGATCATGATGCCCACCAGCACGGCCGCCAGCGGCTCCAATGCCGGATAGCCGGCCAGACTGCCGCCGATGCCAAGCGCCACGACCAGCGACGAGGCCGCGTCTGAACGCGCGTGCCAGGCATTGGCCTCGACCATCGAGGAACGCACTCGGCGCGCGATCCTGAGCAGGAAGCGGAACAGGCCTTCCTTCGCGGCCAGCGTGAACAGCGCCATGAACAAGGCCGCGCGATGCAGTTCCGGCAACTCGCCCAGGTGCTGGATGCGGTCCACCGACGAAGCGAGAAAGCCCAGGCCGACCGCGGCCAGCAAGGCCCCCAGCGCCAGCGACGCGGCGGTCTCGATGCGGCCGTGCCCGTACGGGTGGTCGCGGTCCGCCGGCGCGCCGCCCTGCTTGTTGGCGAACAACACCAGTCCGTCGGCCAGCAGATCGGCCAGCGTGTGCATCGCATCGGCCACCAGGCTGAATGCGTTGGACGCCAGTCCGACGACGATCTGGGCGATCACCAGCGACAGATTGATCAGCAGGCCTACCAGCGTCGCCCGCCGGATGGTCGTGAGTCGCTCGACTTGCGCGTCGTCTCTGCTCGTGTCGTTCGCCATGGTCCGCCGGACGGGTATACTTTCAAGCCTCCGATTCTAGCCACCGGAACGCGACAGATGGGAAGACTCAACGAACTCCTGGCGCTGGCCCACAGGCGGGCCGAACAGATGCAGCTGCCCTATGCAGGGGCGTTGACGCCCCAGGAAGCCCACGAAGTGTGGCGCCTCGCGCCGGGCGCCCGGCTGGTGGACGTGCGCACGCAGGCCGAATGGGACTGGGTCGGGCGGGTGCCGGAAGCGATCGAGGTCGAATGGTTGGGCTATCCCGGCAGCAGGCAGAATCCGAATTTCCTCGCCCAGCTTTCGCACCAGGTCGACAAAGAAGCGCTGGTGATGTTCATGTGCCGCAGCGGAGCGCGCTCCGGCGCGGCGGCGAGCGCAGCGACCGACGCCGGCTATACCAACTGCTACAACGTGCTGGAAGGCTTCGAGGGCGACAGGGACGCCAACGGGCACCGCAACCGGGTCGGCGGCTGGCGCCACGCCGGCCTGCCCTGGGTGCAGGGCTGAGGGGCGCGTCGGCGCCGACGATACTTCGGACGAAAGCGAGACACCATGCAGGTAGCCACCATCAGTTTCGATCGATTCAACACGCTGCAGGACGATCAGGCGCAGCAGCGCATCGAGGCGGCCCGCGCCAGGCTCGGCGAGCGGGCCGTGCTGCTGTGCCACCACTACCAGCGCGCCGACGTCTACCGCCACGCCGACCTGACGGGGGATTCGCTCAAGCTCGCCAAGCTGGCCTCGGAGACCGACGCCGAGTTCATCGTCTTCTGCGGCGTGCATTTCATGGCCGAAGTGGCGGACATCCTGTCCAAGCCCCACCAGACAGCCATCCTGCCCGACCTGGCGGCCGGCTGCTCGATGGCCGACATGGCCAACCTGGCCAAGGTGGAGCGCTGCTGGCGAGAGCTCGGCGAGGTGCTGGAGGCGCCGGACCAGCTGATCACGCCGGTCACCTACATCAACTCGGCGGCCGACCTGAAGGCCTTCTGCGGCGAGCACGGCGGCATCGTGTGCACCTCGACGAATGCGCCGACGATCCTCGACTGGGCCTTCGCGCAGCGCGAAAAGGTGTTGTTCTTCCCGGACCAGCACCTGGGCCGCTGGACCGGCTACAAGAAGGGCATCCCGCTCGAGCGCATGGTGGTGTGGGATCCGGACCTCGAATACGGCGGGCTCACGCCGGAACAGATCCGGGACGCCAAGATCCTGCTCTGGAAGGGCCATTGCTCGGTGCACCAGATGTTCCAGGAGAGCCACATCCGCCGCTGGCGCATGCAGCACCCGGACGGCAAGGTGATCTCGCATCCGGAGAGCAACCTGGAGGTCTGCATCAACTCGGACTACGTCGGTTCGACCGAGTACATCATCAAGACCATCACTGCGGCCGAGCCGAACACCCGCTGGCTGGTGGGCACCGAGCTGAACCTGGTGAACCGGCTGGCCGAAGAGATGAAGCCCGAAGGCAAGATCGTCCAGTTCATGGCACCGACCGTCTGCATGTGCTCGACGATGCAGCGCATCGACCCGCAGCACCTGGCCTGGACGCTGGAGAACCTGGCCGAAGGCAAGGTCGTCAATCCGATCCGGGTGCCGCAGCACGAGGCCGAGCTGGCGCGGCTGGCGCTGGACCGGATGCTCGCCGTCTCCTGAGCGGTCGGCAACGCGGAACCGGCCTCAGGGCCGGATGAAGGCGGCCACGAGGGGATCGCGCCGCAGCTCGGCGAGGTCATCCTCGTCGGGCAGGACCGGCCGGTCGCGTGCGACGTTCACGAGGCACAGGAAGCCCAGCGGGCCGGCCTCGTCGGCGCGGAACTGGTGCCAGCGCCAGGGCGCGATCTCGATCAGGTCGTTGGGCCCCACGGAACGCACTTCCCGTCCCACCAGGCAGGCCCCGTGGCCACGCAGGATCATCACCGCATGCACGTGCCGGTGGCGCTCGAGCGTCGAGTGTCCGCCGGCGCCGAGCTCGAAATAACGCCATTCGCAGGCCAGCTCCGGGTGGCGGAACAGCACCTGCCGGGTCACGTCGCGAAACGGCGCCGACCCCTCCGGCTTGTACTCGTGCACCTCCACGTCCTGCCAGCGGCCCGGCGCGCTGGCACGCCGCCGCCATTCCGTGCTCATGCGAGCGCCCCGCGCACCGCGCCGACGAAATCCGCCGCCGCCGCTTCGACGCCGAGCGGCGAGGCCAGCAGCGCACCACCGATCAACAACATCACGTCGTCCCCATAGAAGGTGAGCATTTCGGCCACCCGCGCCGGCGTCATGCCGCCGGCCGGCACCGGCATGCAGGACGCCAGGCCGTGCAGCGGCGCGCGGGCCTGCGCGGCGATGTCGCGGCAGGTGTCCTGAGAATAGCTGAAGCGCCCGCCGTGGTTGGGGAAGATCGTCGCGTCGGCACCGCACAGCCGGAACAGCTTGCCGAGCAGCGCCGGCGGCGCGATGCGCGCCGCCCCGGCCATCGCCGGATGGGCCAGCAGCAGCGGGCCGCTGCCGTTTGCGGCCAGTTCCTGCAGCGCGCCCAGCCCGCTGATCATCGGCGCCAGCATCACCATCCGCACACCTTCCTCGCGCGCCACGTGCAGCGCCTCGCGCATCCCGGCGGGGCCACCCGTGAGACTCGGCACGTAGAGGCAGCGATCGAGACCGCGTCGCGCCAGTGCGCCGCAGATCGCCGGCACGCGCTCGCCGAACGGCGCCCGCGCCTGATCGGCCAGGCCATGGTCGTCCTTGATCACGTCGATGCCGCCGGCCGCCAGCGCGACGGCCAGTTGCGCCAGCTCCTGCGGCGTCGATCCGAGCGGCTTGAGCGCGCTGCAGGTCAGCGCCCCGGCGGGTCTTGCAAGCGCGCTGCGCAAGCCGGCAATGCCGCCGCGGGGACCGTCGAAGCGGGCCGCGAGAGTCTCGTCCAATTCGAAATCGAGCAGCGACACCGCGGGCTGCAGCGAGCTGTTGCCGAACAACATGTTGAGCAACTGGCCGGCGTCGCGGCCGACGCTCTCGGCCGACAGGCCGACCCTGACCCGGAACGCGGCCTCGCCGAGCGGCTCGATGCCCTCGACCCGACCCAGCACGCGCGTCTCGACGAATCCACTGCTGACCGCCTCGGGCGGCATCTCGATGCTCTGCTCGACCGCCAGCGCGCGCGCCCTGGCCTCAACTTCGTCGGCCCTGCAGTCGATACGGTAGATGGCGTGCAGTTCCTTCATCTCACGCTGCCCTTAGAATAGTCGTGGCAGGGCCACGGCCCGAACACCAGAACGGAAGCGATCGATGCCCCCGCTGCGAATCTGCACCTATAACATCCACAAGGGTTTTTCGCAGTTCAACCGGCGCATGGTGATCCACGAGTTGCGCGAGCAACTGCGCTCGCTCGACGCCGACATCGTGTTCCTGCAGGAAGTCCAGGGCATGCACATCCAGCATGCCGAGCGCCTGCCCGACTGGCCGGCGATTCCGCAGCACCATTTCCTCGCCGAGGGCACCTGGGTCGATGCCGCCTACGGCGGCAACGCCGTCTACGACCACGGCCACCACGGCAATGCGATCCTGAGCCGCTTCCCGATCGTCAGCAGCGCCAACCAGGACGTCTCCGACCACCGTTTCGAGCGCCGCGGCCTGCTCCACTGCGAAATCGAGCTGCCCGGCATGAAGGAGCACCTGCACGCGGTATGCGTCCATCTTGGCCTGTTCGCGGGCAGCCGGCGGCGCCAGATGGAGGCGCTGTGCGAGCGCATGAACGTGCTCGCCGGCGCGGACGAACCGATCGTGATCGCGGGTGACTTCAACGACTGGCGCAACCACGCCGACCTGCTGCTGGCCCGCCGGCTGGGGCTGAGCGAAGTGTTCTGCGGCAGGGGCCGCCCGGCGCGCAGTTTCCCGAGCCGTCTGCCGCTGTTCCGGCTCGACCGGATCTACGTGCGGGGTTTCGACATCGCACTGGCCGAAGCCCATTTCGGCGGGCCATGGGCGCGCATCTCGGATCATGCGGCACTGACCGCGACGCTGCGCCGGCCGGCCGCCCGGGCGGCGGTCAAGCGCCGCGATGCGACGCTCAGAGCGGACGCCCCGGCCGTGGCGGCAACGGCGGACGCTTGGCCGAGATCACGCCGGTATTGACGCCGAACCAGCCCAGGCCGCCGAACAGGCGGCCGAACTCGATCTTGACGCAATGGTCCATGACGACCCGCAGGCCGGCCTGCTCGGCACGGGCGGCGGCTTCCGGATTGACGACGCCGAGCTGCAGCCACAGCGTCCGGGCGCCGATCGCGACCGCATCCTCGACGATCGGCATCACGTCGGCAGGCTTCCGGAACACGTCCACCATGTCTACCTGCTCGGGGATGTCGCGCAGCGACGGGTAGCACTTCTCGCCGAGCACCTCCCGGTAGGCCGGATTGACCGGAATCACCCGGTAGCCGCGCTCCTGCATGTACTTGGCGGCGAAGAAGCTGGGCCGGTACCAATTCGCCGACAGGCCGACCACGGCGATCACCCTGTCCTCGCCCAGCACCTTGCGCAGCCCCGCAATATCGTCGATCACTACAGCGTCTCCCAGTATTCCTGCGCCACCGGCTCGGCCCGCCGACGCGGCACTGCCGCCAGCCGCCAGTGGCTTGTCGCCCACTCCCAGATGGTAGCAGGCGTCTCGAGCGCCAGGCCCGGCGGCGGACACTGGCCGAGAAAATCGAGTGCGGCGACGAGATCGGTCCCCGGCAGCGAGGGGTCCAGGGCCCGCGCGCGGCTCTGCTTCGACAGCTTGTTGCCGTAGCCGTTGGTCGCCACCGGCAGGTGCAGGTAGCGCGGGGTGGGCAGACCGAGGCAGCGCTGTAGCCAGATCTGCCGGCAGGTCGAATCGATCAGGTCGGCACCGCGCACCACGTCGCTGACGCCGCACGCGGCATCGTCGACGACCACCGCCAACTGGTAGGCGAACAGCCCGTCCGCCCGCCGCAGCACGAAGTCGCCCACTTCGGCCCCGACGTCCTCGCACTGGCGACCCTGCAAGCCGTCGTCGAAGCAGATCGGAACTCCGCTCTCGGTCTTCAGCCTGACCGCCCTTGCGCGCCGGCCCGGCGGCAGCCCGTTGCGACAGGTGCCCGGGTAGCGCGGCGAACCGTCTCGCGCCAGCGCCGAATCGGCGATCTCGCGCCGCGTGCAGCCACAATCGAACACCAGGCCGCGCTGGCGCAGCTCTGCGAGCGTTGCCGCATAGATTTCGTCGCGCTCGCTCTGGCGCAGCAGCTCGCCGTCCCATTCGAAACCGAAAGCCGCCATCTGGCGCAGGATGATCTGCTCTGCACCGGCCACGGTGCGTGGCCGATCCACGTCCTCGATACGCAGCAGCCAGCGCCCGCCGCGGCTCTTCGCCTCCAGGCAACTGCCGACCGCGGCGACCAGGGAGCCGAAATGAAGCGGTCCGGTGGGGGAAGGGGCGAATCGCCCGACGTAGGCTGGCTGCATCGTTCCGCTGTTGGGGGCCATTGATCGCTTCGATGCACGGCGACGGCGGGCGCCGGGGCAGCGCCGCCACAGTCGGACTGCAATCGACTGCGGAAACGATACACGAGGCTGGAGCGCGACGCCCGGCTCAGGGACAATTAGCGCCTTCGTTCGTGCCGGCGCGCGGGACTTCCTCTCGCCGGCGCCCCATTCCACACTCAGGGACTTGATCGCATGCAAAACTCTCCGCTGAAACAGTTCTCGGTCGAGAAGATCGGCGGCACCTCGATGTCGGCCTTCGGCGACGTACTACGTCACATCATGTTGTTCGACGAGACGCGCATTCTGGGCCGGATCTACGTCGTTTCGGCCTACTCCGGCGTCACCAACCAGTTGCTGGAGCACAAGAAGACCGGTGAGCGCGGGATCTACGCCCTGTTTGCCGAGGGCGTCGGCTACCAGGATGCGCTCGACGCCCTCGCCGCCAGCCTCAAGCAGCTGAACGCCGGCTTTGCCGGGCTCGGCCTGCCGCTCGAGGTCGCGGACCGCTTCGTCGACGAGCGGATCGGTCAGGCCCGGAAGTATCTGGAAGCCATGCATCACGTCCTGGCGAGCGGCTACCTGAACCGCGCGGACGTGCTGCTGGCGGCGCGCGAGGTGCTGGCCTCGATCGGCGAATCCCACAGCGCCTTCAACTCGGTCGAGATCCTCAGGGCCAACGGCGTCAATGCCAAGCTGATCGACCTGGCCGGCTTCGACGACGACGAGGCCTGGACCATCGACGAGCGCATCCACAAGAGCTTCCAGGGCCTGGATCTGGCCAATTCGGTGGTTGTCGCCACCGGCTACACCAAGGGTGTGGAAGGCATCATGCGGGAGTTCGACCGGGGCTATTCCGAGGTCACGTTCAGCAAGATCGCCGTCGAGGTGCAGCCGCAGGAGGCCGTCATCCACAAGGAGTTTCACCTCTCCTCCGCCGATCCGAACCTGGTCGGGCTGGAGAATGCGATCGTCGTCGGTGCCACCAACTACGACGTCGCCGACCAGTTGGCCGACGTGGGCATGGAGGCCATCCACCCGAAAGCCTCCAAGCCGATGGAACTGGCCGGCATCCCGATCCGCCTGAAGAACACCTTCGAACCCGAGCATCCGGGCACCCTGATCACCAAGGATTTCGTCGGCCAGCGGGCGCGGGTCGAGATCGTCACCGGCACCGACAAGGTCACGCTGGTCGAGATCCACGATCCGATCATGGTCGGCACGGTCGGCTTCGACTACGGGCTGACCGAAATCCTCAGCAAACACGGCATCTCGTACATCCTCAAGACCACCAACGCCAATTCGATCGCCCACCTGGTGTGGGAAAGCTCGGTGAGCAGCGAGCTGGTGGCGGAACTGGAATCCCGCTACCAGATCGTCACCGTCAAGCCGAGCGCGATCGTCTGCGCGATCGGCTCGAACATCGCGATCCCGGGCGTGCTGGCGCGGGCCGCCCAGGCACTGGCCGAAGCCGGCGTCAACGTGAACTGCGTGTCGCAGACGCTGCGCCAGGTGAACATGCAGTTCGTGATCGAGCGCGGCGATTACAGGAACGCGGTCAAGGCCCTGAACCACGCGCTGTGCGTCAATCCCGCGGCCTGAGCGCAGCAGCGGCGCTCAGGCCGCCGCCATGCCGGCTCCTCGTGCGGTGAGTTCATCGTACGGCGCTGCAGGAGGACTGCGCGGCGGCGAACTCGCCGGTGACGGAAAATGCGAGGAAGGGGCTCTACGTGCTTCATCGACGGGCGCCCGGCACGCGGCAGCGACGGCCGCCCGTGGATCGCCCCTTGGGGCGGACGAGTTCGGCATCCCTGCCCGTCGTCATCCCGACCACAGACCTGCTTCAGTCAATCGCCGCAGCAAGGCACCTCGTGTCGCATGGCGCACAACGAAGCGCCGCAACGCGCGTTCGAACTCTTTGCGGCTGGACGTGAGTGCGTAGCCTTCGGCCACATCGACGAGGGCCCGCACCGCCTGCGTGTAGCCCGATGCGGAACCGCGCTTCGCCTGCGCATCGATGGTCTCCCAGTGTTTGTCCACCTCGGCCATCAGCTGTCGCAGATAGGCTTCGCGCTGCCGGCGGCGTTCGGCTTCCTCCTTCGCGCGCGCGTTCGCTTCGCCCTCAAGTCGCACTGCGGCGGCGGATCTTGCGAGTTCGCGCAACTCGGCCAAGCTGCGTTTGGGCGTGGCGGGGGCGTGCACAGGGCGTTGTGCCTTCAACCACGCTGCATGGCGGTACCTGACGCGGCGTTCCGCTTCCTGGCCTCGGCCCTGCACGATCAGCTTGAGCACGGCCGCCATCTCGTCGCTCGACCAATCCTCCAGCCAAGCATCGATGCGACCCGCCTCGGCGATGCCCGCCGGCGAGATGAAATCAATGAGGGGAGCACTGCCGGCCATTGCGGCGGTCAGCAGGTCCGGGTCGATTTCCAGGAAGTCAGCCAGCGCTTGCTGGGGCGGAGACAACGCCGACAATCCGGGCGGCACTTCAGGTTCCAGCGCGTCCTCGCGAAGCACGCCGATGCAGGCCTCAGCCAGCCAACCCAGGTAGAGCGACCGCAAGTCACCACGCAGCAATTCATCGCGCAGAGGCGCCAGACGCCGCATCCAGCCATTGCCGTCATCGTGGGCGAAACGGCCGTAGTTTTCGTTCTCGTACAGCGCCCAGTCGAAGATCCAGTGCTCGTCGTTGGCCTCGATGGACAGTGCATGCTTGGTGGCGAAAGGCTTCAGTTCGGACTTGCGGAAAGTGGCCAGCGGCACCCGCAAGGCCAGCCGGCAACTGCACCAGTTGGCCGTATAGACGAAGGCGTCGAAATAACGCCTCATCCAGTCGGCCGGATCGGCTTTCAGATCGCCCCATTCGTAATGGTTGACGAAGCCCGTGGGCGTAATCACGGCGCGCGAGGAGACGGCATGCAGCTCCTCCATCTCGGTGGGAGTGAGCGGCCGGTCGATGGCAGCGAATTCGTAGTATTGATACTCGCTCATGGCAGAAGGCTCGCCGCAGCCCTAGCAACGCACCTGCTGGCGCGGTATCCGACTGGCCGGTGAAGGCTCCCAGCAGCCGGCGCCGCCACTTCCAGCGCCCTCCTGACCTTCTTGTCTCCCGCTCTCGGCATCTTGAAGTCGTTACCCTTTCTCATACATTCTTTCATGCGAACTACCTCTTCTCTGCCAAAGTACGCCGAGGCCTCGACCGACTGCCCCGTCTGCGTATTGAGCACCCGCCGAATCATGTCGCGGCCCGCTCCCGGGGAGGCATGCTCCAGGTCGGCCAGGGAGAACCCGACTTTGACATCGAAGGAGCAGGCTGTCTTGCTGCGATTCTTGCGCAAGATTGAAGCCGCAGTCGGTGGCGGTCTCCACGATACGGGCGCGGACAAGCGATGTCATACCGTCCATGTCGCTCACGACATCCGTTCAAGTTGATTCCACACCAGTGCGCGGCTGCGCCAGTGGCTTTCGATCTGCTGCGTGAACTCGGCTCGGACCAGCTTGGCGCGCTGATGTAGCCAGCAACCGTCCTCCGACCTGATCACAACGCCTTCCATGGGGCCATCGCGGTAGCGACTGCGGTGCTGGCTCAGCAGGTTCTTCAGAGCCGGCAGGTCGATCCGACCGCGCAACAGTGCAGGTACCGTCGGCAGGCCCAGATCGCACGCCCAATCATCGCGGCGTAGAGTGCTCCAGAAGTGGCCCTCTCGCCGGTCGTAGATGTCAAACACCAGCCACCAGTCAGGCAGCGCCGTATAGTCCAGCGAATGCTTCGCTGCGCACCATTCGCCAAACGCGATCAGGTGGCTATCGAGGGCGTCGAACAGAGCGCCCTCACGCGCGGCCAGCCATGCGCCCAAGCGGGCGAACTGACCGCCGAACGGCGGCTGCAGGTACTGCCCCCGGTTCTGCGCCCGCACGCAGCCGTCGCCCCCTATCGACAGCCCCAGGTTGGCGCCATCGAGCTTTTCCTCCACCACGACGTCGGCGTCGAGGAATGCCCTTGCTTCGGCCGATGGCAACACCTTGTCATCACGCGGTTCCCCCTCGCCGAGCCAGGCAAGGTACGGCGTATAGGGAAAGCGGAAGAAGTCGGTCATGAGGAATCGGGCAAATAGGGGACAGGCCGTGCCGGGAACTTGGAGGCATAGAATCGCTGCACTTCCGCTGGACAAAGGAATTCGACATTGACCCCGTGGAACGCAAGTTGCAGCCACCATGCCAGCCACTTGCAGTCAGCGGCCTGCCAGACCGGCGGTCGGTCCGGGTGCGCATGGGCGACGGCAGCAAACTTGCGATCGGGCACGTCGAACTGTTGTTGTAACCCCGCATCCGGAAACTCGGCAAATTCATCGGGCTGCGTTTCGGTGATTGCTACGGGGTGAACGCGCTTTTCATTTGCGACGTTCTGCAGCAGCCACTTGAGAAATGCATCGCCCACGCCCTTGGGCTGGTTTGGGCGCGTCTTGATCTGGTACTCCTTCAGGATTCTGAAAGCGTCGTCGATGACCGCCACCCCTGCCTTTTGCGAGCCTGAAGCCTGGCCACGCACTCTGCGCGACAAAGTGCCGACACGCCCTGGTGGCTGCCATTGGCCACCAGCAAGACGTTGGTATCGGTCACGACAGCGCTCACGAACGGCTCCCATCAGCGTCAGCGGCCTGTCGCTTCAATGCCGCCATCGTACGTGCCGCGATGTCCCCCATCTCGTCGCCGAAGAAGTCTTCAGGCCAGTTCTCGATTTCGCCGAACATGTTCAAGCGCAGGGCTTCCATATCTGCCGCGTCCTTACGATTGACGAAATAGATGGCCACGTCGGAGGCATCGATCACTTCCTCAGCCACCCGCCGCTGCAGACGCGTCAGGAGATGCTCCGAATGGGTTTCAATGATCAGCTGCGTGTTGCGCGGGTTGCCGCCCTCGTAAGACTTCACCGCGCTGACAAACACATCCGCCAAGTTGGACTGCGCCATCGGATGCAAGTGGATCTCCGGCTGCTCCATCCACACCGTAGAACCCGGCGGTGCATAGAAGGCCTGCACCAGCGCCGGCAATACCTGCGAGACACCGAAGCCCACGTCAGTCAGCCGGACCTCCGGCGACTTCGCGTGCGTCTTCACCAACACTTCATATTCTTTGCGCCCCTTGGCGACTTGCCTAACGGCAAAGCTGTCGATGACGCCAAGGTCGGCGAGCCAGCGCGCGATGAATTCGTCGAATCGCTGGACGCCCTGTTTACGTCCTCGATTGAGTCTTCGTTCTCGGGCTGTCGCGGCCAACAAGGCCGGGATGGCGTATTGGCCTTGTGCGCCCACGTCGGGCGGTGAATCCCCAGACCATTGATAAGCGTCGCGGCGGTTGACGAAGCGGTCCGAGGAAGTACGACTGATCCAGCACACGCTCGGTCTGGAGCGCGAAGTCGGCGAGAAAGTCCGCATTCTGATAGCGCAACAGGGTGCGGTCCGAGAAACGATAGAACTTCTCCGGTGCTTCGACCGGCCATTTCCGGCCAACGGCATGCACCAGCCTCAAGGGATCGCACTCGAGACTGCTCCGCGCATGACTTGCGCTCAGTACGGTAGTCCCCCTATTGATCAGTTGGTACTCAATGCTCTCGGTCAGCGGTTGCTCGGCCTTGTCGGCTCGCAAGATGCTCGAAAGCCGTAGTTCCTGGCCGCGATAAACCTGATTGGGGTCCAGAGCATTCTTCACCACGAGAGCCGAGGGCAAACGCCAGCTCAGCGAGAACTCAAGGGGCTGCATCAGATCGTGGGCATAGAGACAGTCGGCAAACGTGCCCAGGTCGATCAACGAGTTTTCGTCTCCCAGATGCAGGGCACGCTTGCGATCCGCAAGTTGAACGGTCTGCTTCAGAGCCAGCAACAGGTGGCCGAGACTGGACTTGCCTGAACTATTGGCGCCAAAGATCACGGTCAACGGCGCCAGACGAATCGGCCCGGTATCGCGCCAGGCCTTGAAGTTATTGATCTGCAGTTCGGTCAGCATTTCGCCATCTCCGCTGAAGTCGTCATGGTGAATTGGTCCCACGCCTCCAGCATCAGCCGTCGCATGCAGTACTCGCCATAGATGCAAAGTTCCCCATCCTTGAGCTCAGAGAAGGTTCCGGTTGAGTAGTCTCCATGCATCACGTCGGCGGGGTCGAAGAGTTGGCGCAGCGTGTTGCGGGCGAGGCCACAAGAGCGAGCGGATTCTCATGCGGGTCGCCCCTATCGCAATTCATACCAAACTCCACGCCCACCGCCGTGTTTACCGAGGTGTCCACGCTCCACCAGCGCACGAAAATGCTGCTTGAGCGTATTGCGGTTGCTGCCAGTCAGGCGGATCGCCTCGCCCATCGTGATCCGGCCGTTTTCGCGCGCAAACTCGACGATTTGCAGCGACAGCTCGGGCAGTGCCGCAAGCACCAATTTCTCGCGCTCGACCTTGCGGTTGAGTCGGCGGACCTGCTCTGCCAATGCGCGCAAGAAGAAGATCAGCCAGGGCTGCCAGTCCGGTCTTTCGGTTCGGATGGTGCCCTGGGTCTGCCGCAATGCGAGGCAGTAGGCTTCCTTGCTCTGCTCGATCACGCTTTCGAGTGAGCTGTAAGGCACGTAGGCATAGCCGGTCTGCAGCAGCAGCAACGTGGTCAGCACGCGGCTCAGGCGGCCGTTGCCGTCCTGGAAAGGGTGTATCTCCAGGAACACCACGACCCAGAGGCCAATGAGCAGCAGCGGATGAAGCCTGCCGTTGGTTCGCTCCTCGTTGAACCAGGTCACCAGTTCGGTCATCAGACGCGGCGTGTCGAAGGGTGTCGCCGTCTCGAACACCACGCCGAGTTCCTTGCCCCCTTCGTCGAATGCGACCACGCTGTTGGAAGAGGTCTTGTAGTTGCCTCGGTGCCAGGCACCTTTCTCGCTGTAGGCCAGCAGATCGCGGTGCAGTTTCTTGATGTGGTTCTCGGTCAGGGTGACGTCCTGCCAGGAGGAGAACACCTGCTCCATGACTTCCGCGTAGCCGGCAACCTCCTGTTCGTCGCGCGTCGTAAACGACTTGATCTGCAGGTTGGAGAGCAGGCGCTCGACCTCGCGGTCCGACAGCTTGCTGCCCTCGATCCGGGTGGACGAGCCGATGCTCTCGATCGTGGCCACGCGCCGCAGCGCCGAGAGCCGATCTGGCGCCAGCGTGCCGAGGGCACGCCAAGCGCCCTTGCATCGATGCCAGCGATGAGGCCCAGGATTTCGGGGGTGATCTGGACGGCGTTGGACTGAATCATGGCGCCCAATGCTACATCCATTTACACCCATTTTCGGCTACCGAGTGGGGCACTTGCCACTCTTCCGGAAGCGAACCCAGCGAGGCGGTTGCGGACGGTTCAAAGCGGTTTGCGATAGCCGCTGCCCGGCGCCAGCCGGTTTCATTCCCTGTCCATCAGCCAGCGCAGGAACTCGGCTTCGCGCGACACACCCCGCACTTTGGTGCGGTGTTGCTGCATCAAGGCCTGCAACTGGGCGAAGGACACGATGTCGCCGGGGTCGCGCTCGATAAGCAGCATCAGCCGGAAGCGGTCCGGACGAGGCCAGCCTGACCTGTTCGCTAAAGCGGATGGTCGTTGCAGCGTCCGCGCGGATCGGTTCATACGCTGCGACGCGGCGTTGATAACCCGTCATGAAACCGCTACCGACAAGAAACCTCGTAGTCACATGGATTTACGGGGTTTCTTGCGGTGCCATGGGATGCCTCGATCCCACCGCCCCGGCTAGACGTTGAACAGGAAGTTCATCACGTCGCCGTCCTTGACGACGTACTCCTTGCCCTCGGAGCGCATCTTGCCGGCCTCCTTGGCGCCGGCTTCGCCCTTGTACTGGATGAAGTCGTCGAACGAGATCGTCTGCGCGCGGATGAAGCCGCGCTCGAAATCGGTGTGGATCACGCCGGCGGCCTGCGGTGCGGTGTCGCCGACGTGGATGGTCCAGGCCCTGACCTCCTTCACGCCGGCGGTAAAGTAGGTCTGCAGCCCGAGCAGCCGGTAGGCGCCGCGGATCAGCCGGTCCAGGCCCGGCTCGTCGAGGCCCATCGAGGCCAGGAAATCGCCCTTGTCGGCGTCGTCCAGGTCGGCGATCTCGGCCTCGATGGAAGCGCACAGTGCGACCACCGGCGCCCCCTCCCCATCGGCCAGGGCCTTCAGGCGATCCAGGTGCGGATTGTCGTCGAAGCCGTCCTCGGCCACGTTGGCGACGTACATCGCCGGCTTCAGCGTCAGCAGGCACAGCGACTTGACCAGTGCCTTGTCGTCGTCGCCCAGCCCCGCGCTGCGCGCCGGCTTGCCCTCGTTCAGGTGCGGCAGCAGCTTTTCCAGCACCGCCACCAGCTTCTGCGCGTCCTTGTCGCCGGCGCGGGCCTTCTTCTGCTCGCGATTGAGCGTCTTCTCGGCGGTCGCCAGGTCGGCCAGCGCCAGTTCGGTGCCGATCGTCTCGATATCGGCGATCGGGTCGACGCGGCCATTCACATGCACCACGTTGTCGTCTTCGAAGCAGCGCACGACATTGACGATCGCGTCGGTCTCGCGGATGTTGGCCAGGAACTGGTTGCCCAGCCCCTCGCCCTTGGAGGCGCCCGCCACCAGGCCGGCGATGTCGACGAACTCGACGATCGCCGGCTGCACGCGCTGCGGTTTGACGATCTCCGACAGCTGGTCCAGCCGCCGGTCCGGCACCTCGACGATGCCGACGTTCGGCTCGATCGTGCAGAACGGGTAGTTCTCGGCCTGGATGCCGGCCTTGGTGAGCGCGTTGAAAAGGGTCGACTTGCCGACGTTGGGCAGGCCGACGATGCCGCATTGGAGACTCATGCTGGATCTTCCTTGCTGTTCCTGGGCCCGCTGGCGCGGGCGTTGAGGCGGGTGCCGGCGCGGTTCCAGTCGCCCTGGACGATGCTCGGCCAGCCCGCCAGCGCCCGCCCGATCGCTTCGTCGATCAGTTCCTGCTCCTCGCGGCGCGGCGGCTTGAGCACGAAACCGACGACCTGGTTGCGGTCGCCGGGATGGCCGATGCCGATGCGCAGGCGCCAGTAGTCCTGCGTGCCGAGGTGGGCGGTGATGTCCTTCAAACCGTTGTGGCCGCCCATGCCGCCGCCGAACTTGAGCCGCAACTGGCCGGGCGGGATGTCGAGTTCGTCATGCACGACCAGGATCTCGGCCGGCTCGATGCGGTAGAAGCGGGCCAGCGCGCCGACCGACTGGCCGGAGCGGTTCATGTAGGTCTGCGGCAGCAGCAGCCAGCCGCCGGCCGCCGGCACCTTGGCCACCAGGCCGTGGAAGCGCGACTCGGACGCGAAGCCCGCGCCCTGCCCGCCGGCCAGCCGTTCACAAAGCCAAAACCCGGCGTTGTGCCGGGTCTGGGCATATTCGGCGCCGGGGTTGCCGAGGCCGACGATCAGTCTGGGCGGGGGACGAGTCACTGCCGGAGCACCGCTTCAAGCCATCGACGCCCGCCCGCGGGGCTTATTCCGCCTCGCCTTCTTCGGTCTCGTCGACACCTTCGCCGCCACCGGTCTTCAGCACGGTCGCCACGATCGGATCGCCTTCGCCGTGGTGCACGGCCTCGACGCCCGCCGGCAGGGCCAGTTCGGAGACGTGCAGCGACTTGGCGCCGGTCAGATCCTTCAGGTCCACCTCGATGTATTCCGGCAGGTCCTGCGGCAGGCACTGCACGTCGAGTTCGGCCATCACGTGCGAGACCATGCCGCCCTCGAGCTTGACGCCCGGGCAGATGTCGTCGTTGACGAAGTGCAGCGGCACCTTCAGGTGGATCTTGTGGGTGGCGTCCACGCGCTGGAAGTCGATGTGCAGCACCTGCGGCTTGTAGGCGTGCCACTGGGTGTCGCGCAGGACTGCGTTGTGCTTGACGCCGTCCACGTCGATGGTCAGCACCGAGGCGTGGAACGACTCCTTCTGCAGCATGTGGTAGAGATCGTTGTGGTCGAGCGTGATCGGCGTGGCGTCCGCGCCGCCGCCGTAGATGATGCCGGGCAGCCTGCCGGCGCGACGCAGGCGGCGGCTCGCACCCGATCCCTGTTCCTCGCGCTTGTTGGCCTTGAATTGGATTTGCATGATGACTCCTGGTTGAAGATGCCCCGACCGCGACCAGAGGGGGCGGGAAAGGCCCGGTCGCGTTTGCGGCCGGGCACTGAAAATCACTCCATGAACAACGAGCTGACCGACTCCTCGTTGCTGATGCGAAGCATCGTGTCGGCCAGCAGCGAGGCCACCGAGATCTGGCGGATGCGGCCACAGGCCCGGGCGTCCTCGCGCAACGGCAGCGTGTCGGTGACCACCAGTTCGTCCAGCGCCGAATCGGCGATGCGACTGACTGCGGCGCCGGACAGCACCGCGTGGGTGCAGTAGGACAGCACCCGGCGGGCACCGCTGTCCTTCAGGGCCTGGGCGGCCTTGCACAGCGTGCCGGCGGTATCGACGATGTCGTCCATGATCACGCAGGTACGGTCCTTGACCTCGCCGATGATGTTCATGACCTCGGACACGTTGGCCTTCGGACGGCGCTTGTCGATGATCGCCAGGTCGCACTCCAGCCGCTTCGCGAAGGCCCGGGCGCGCACCACGCCGCCGACGTCGGGCGAGACCACCAGCAGATCGTCGTAGTTCTGCTTGTCCAGGTCCGTCAGCAGCACCGGCGCGGCGTAGACGTTGTCCACCGCGATGTCGAAGAAGCCCTGGATCTGGTCCGCGTGCAGGTCCATCGTCAGCAGGCGTTGAACACCGACCGCCTGCAGCATGTTGGCCACCACCTTGGCGGTGATCGGCACGCGCGCCGAGCGCGGCCGGCGATCCTGCCGGGCATAGCCGAAATACGGAATCGCGGCGGTGATCCGGCCGGCCGAGGCGCGCTTCAACGCGTCGACGAGGATCACCAGCTCCATCAGGTTTTCGTTGGTCGGCGCGCCGGTCGGCTGCAGCACGAAGACGTCCTTGCCGCGCACGTTCTGCAGCAATTCGACATTGACTTCGCCATCGGAAAAACGGCCGACGGTGGCGGCCCCGAGCGACATGCCGAGCCGCTTCACGACGTCGGCTGCGAGTTTCGGGTTGGCGTTCCCGGTGAACACCATCAGGTTGCCAGAGGCCATCGAGATGCTCCGATGCTCAAGGAATACTGCGTGCTTCCAAAACGACTCGGGCAGGCCATGAGCCTGCCCGATGAATTTTGGCTGGGGAGGAAGGATTCGAACCCTCGAATGCCGGAATCAAAATCCGGTGCCTTAACCGACTTGGCGACTCCCCAGTAACAACTCAGTCGCGCACCCAGTCCCGCAGCGGGTGACGGGCGAGCGACGAAACGCTCCTTGCCTGCCACTCTGCCGGACACAGGTCCGCAATCCGCAGCGCTTCGCCCTCACTCCGGCACTGCGCGAAAACGCAGGCCCCCGATCCGGTCATCCGCGCCGGCCCGAACTGCTCCAGCCAGCGGATGGCGCGATCGACTTCCGGGTAGCGAAGCCTGACCACCGCCTCCAGATCGTTGCGAGTGGTGCTCGCTGCGAAGTCCGCCATTCTGATTGCCGCAGTGCCCCTCGTCAACTCGACCGCGGAAAAAATTTCGCCGGTCGGCACGTGCACCTGTGGCGCCAGCACAACATAGTGGGCCGACGGCAGTTCGATTGCGCGGATCCGCTCGCCGACGCCCTCGACGAAGCCGTCCGCGCCGAACAAGAAGAACGGCACGTCCGCTCCGAGCAACAGCCCCAGCCGCATCAGGCGGGGCCGCTCGAATCCGAGCTGCCAGAGCCGGTTCAGCGCCAACAGCACCGTCGCCGCATCGCTGCTGCCGCCCCCCAGGCCGCCTCCCATCGGCAATCGCTTCTCGATCGCCAGGTCGACGCCGAAGGAGGTGCCGCTCTCCGCCTGCAGCAGGCTCGCCGCGCGCACCGTCAGGTCGGCTGCGGCCGGCACGCCGGGCACCTCGTTGCAGCGCCGGATCTCGCCGTCCTCGCGCAGGCGCAGCGTGACGATGTCGCACCAGTCGATCAGGCGAAACACCGACTGCAGCAGGTGGTAGCCGTCCGGCCGCCGGCCGGTGACGTGCAGGAACAGGTTGAGCTTGGCCGGCGCCGGGCAGCGCAGCTCCTGCGCGCTCACTGTCCGCTCCACCGGTCCACCAGCAGCGTCAGCTGCAGCTCGCCCCAGCGGGCCTGCAATCGCCTGACCGCGGCCTGCGGCGTCTCGTCCGCGTAGGCGAAGTACTCGACCACCCAGCCCTGCTCGGAAATCAGCGCCGGCCTGCCCAGCGGGTCGCGGCGCAGCACCCGCGCCTGACTGCCCGCTGCGGCTTGCACCCAGTCGCGCAAGCGGGATACCGGCACCTCGAACCCCAGCAGCTGCCGCGCCAGTTCGTCGAGCGAAGCGGCCTGCCGCCGATCGCCGTCCGGCAGCCGCATGCTGGCCTGGCCGGGGCGGCTCTCGAGGCGTCCCATCACCTGCCCGGTGGGGGCCAGGAAGTCGATTACGTCGGAATCCGGCCGGTGCCGCCAATACAGTGACGCTGCGGTGCCGCGCTCGCCGTCCCGCACCGAAACGCGCCCTTCCAGCTCGAAACTGGCGACGACCGAACGTTCCACCGCCGCGACCGGCTGCGCGGGCCGGCTGGCACATCCCGCCGCGCCGGCCAGCGCGACGGCCAGCAGGCCGTTGAAAAGGCGGCGCATCAATGGGCGTGGCGGTCGATGACTTCCTGCAGTTCCTTGCTGTCCGGATGCCGCTCGGACGCCTCGTGCCAGACCTGCCGCGCCTCATCGCGCCGGTCCATCGCCCACAGCACCTCGCCGACGTGGGCGGCGATCTCCGGATCGCTGCGCTGGTCGTAGGCCCGCTTCAGCAGTTCGAGCGCCCGGTCGTTCTCGCCTTTGCGGAAATGGACCCAGCCCAGGCTGTCCATGATGAACGGATCCTCGGGCGCCAGCTCGCTGGCCCGCTTGATCAGCGTGTAAGCCTCGTCGAGCCGCACGCCGCGGTCGGCGAACGAATAGCCCAAGGCGTTGAGCGCATGGGCGTTGTCCGGGTTGACGTCGAGCAATCTGCGCAGGCGTCCTTCCATCACGTCGGTCCGGCCCAGCCGCTCGGCCAGCAGTGCGGTCTCGTACAGCAGATCGGGATCCGACTCGCGCCGCGTCAGTTCGGCCTCGAGCAGGTCGTAGGCTTCCTGGTAGCGGCCGGCATCGCGCAACACCTGGGCTTCGGCGACCCGGGCGCGGCGCAGCACGGCCTCGTCGCCCTCGATCGAACGCAGCGTCTGGCGCGCCAGTTCCACTTCGCCCCGCTTCGACTGCAGGCGCGACATCAGGAACTGCGCCTGGATCCGCTCGTCGCCTTCCTCGACCGCCCGGTAATACTGCTCCGCCAGGCTGTCGTTGCCTCTTGCGGCGGCGACCTGACCGAGCAGCAGCCTGACGCGGTCGCCGTCGTCCGGGGTGGCCCGCATCAGTTCGTGCAGACGGCGTTCGGCCGCCGGCCAGTCCTCGATCTGCATCGACAGCAGTGCCGACGAATTGAGCGCATCGGCATCTTCCGGCACCGTCTCGAGCAGCTTGTCGAAGGCGTCGCGCGCCTCGCGGTACTCCTTGGCGGCGGCCAGCGAACGCGCCAGTACCAGTTGCGCCTGGCGGCTGTCGGGATGGCGTCCGGTGTACTCCCTCAACACCGAGAGCGCCTGTTCGGGATGCTCGTGCTGCAGCAGCTGCGCCTTCATCAGCACCGCCGGTTCCCAGTCGGGCCGGCGCTCCAGCGCGCCGTCCAGGTTGGTCAGCGCGCCCTCGGGGTCGTCGGCGTTGAACGCCGCATGGGCCCGCGCGAAATATGCCTCGCCGTACTCCAGGTAGGGCTCCGTGACGCGGTCGATCACGGCCCGCGCCGCCGCTTTGTCGGCGACCCGGGTCATCGCGCCGTTCAGTCCCAGCAGGTGCTGCGGCAGCCGCACGCCGGCCCCGGCCAGTGCCTTGGCGAGATGCGCCTCGAGTTCGTCGATGCGGGCGCCGGTGCGCATCAGCACGCCGGACAACACCCTCTGCGCCTCTTCGGAATCCGGCTCGAGTTCGCTCCACAGCCGCGCCGCCTCGGTGGCCGCGTCCATGTCGCGGGCGAACAGCGCGATCTCGGCGGCCCGCTTGGCGATGCGCGGGTCGCGCGTCTCGCGTGCCAGCTCCAGGTAGGCCCGCACCGAAATATCGAGCCGGCCGCGCGCGCCGGCGATTTCGGCGAGCAGGAACTGGTACATGATCTTGCCCGTCAGGCCGCTCTGCTCGGCGGCCGGCTGGCTCTTCGCCGGCGGGGTCTCGGCGAATGCCGGACCGATCAGGTAGCTGCCGGCGAAAAGGCCGGCGATGGCAAGGAAGCGGCGGACAGGCTGCATCAGGAATCCCGAACTGGATGGGCGCCGGTTCGCTGGCTGGGCTGCGGCGCCGAAGAATACCTACGACGTCGATTGGAACGCCGCAATAGAATATGGTTCGGCCGCATCCGGGTGCCTCGGCGGCGGAACTGCACGCGAACGATCTTAGGTACTTTCCCGAAGCTGGGCAAGCAAGCCCACCGCACACACCATGCCTGAACTCCCCGAGGTGGAAACGACGCGCCGAGGCATCGAGCCCCATCTGCGCGGACGCCGCATCAGCGCCGTCACGATCCGCGAAGCACGGCTCAGGCAGCCGGTGCCCGCCGACCTCGCGGACCGCCTGGACGGGACCCGGCTGCTGGCGGTGGAACGGCGCGCCAAGTACCTGCGCTTCGTGCTCGATCGAGGCGGCCTGCTGGTCCATCTCGGCATGTCCGGCAGCCTGCGCATCGTCACGTCCGACGAGCCGGCCGGCCGGCACGACCATGTGGACATCCATTTCGGCGATCGGCTGCTGCGCTACCGCGACCCGCGGCGCTTCGGCAGCATCCAGTGGTTCGACCCGGCCCACGGCGAACCGGCGGCACTGGCGCGGCTCGGCATCGAACCGCTCGGACCGTCCTTCGACGGCATCTGGCTGTTCGACGCCTCGCGCGGCGTACGGACCGCCATCAAGCTGTTCATCATGGACAGCCATCGGCTGGTCGGCATCGGCAACATCTATGCCTCGGAGGGTCTCTACCGGGCCGGCATCGACCCCCGCGCGCCGGCCGGGCGCCTCGGCCGCCCGCGCTGCGCGCGGCTTGCCGGCGCACTGCGCGAGGTGCTCGAAGACGCGGTGGCGGCAGGCGGCAGCACGCTGCGCGACTTCACCGGCGGCGACGGCCGCCCCGGCTATTTCCAGCACAGCCACCAGGTCTACGACCGCGCCGGCCTGCCCTGTCCGGCCTGCGGCAGCCCGCTCCGACGAATCGTGCTCGGCCAGCGTTCGACCTTCTTCTGCCCCCGCTGCCAGCGGCGCTGAACCGGTGCGCGACCGGCACGCCGCACCCGCTCGTCGGCCATAGCCACCTTCGAGCGCCCAGGCTTAAGAATCTACGCGGCATTGCCGACAATGTCGCTATGCTGCGAAAGCAGCAGCCGGGCCGGGTGCCCGGCCATTGTCTGCGGCAAAAAACATTCGAGACAGTACGGGACCGTCCATGAGCCTGATCGATCGCTTCTCCGCCTACAGCGAATGGCGCAACCGCGCCGCCGCCACGGTTGACAACCTGCGCCAGTGGCTCGACCACAACCGCCTGGGCGACGCCCAGGGCGAGCTGCGGCTCAAGTACGCGCTCGACCGCCTGCGCGAAGACCAGCTGACGGTCGCCTTCGTCGCCGAATTCTCCCGCGGCAAGTCGGAGCTCATCAACGCGATCTTCTTCGGCGACTACGGCGACCGGATCCTGCCGTCCAGCGCCGGCCGCACCACGATGTGCCCGACCGAGCTGCAATGGTCGCCCGGCGACACGCCCAGCATCAGCCTGCTGCCGATCGAATCGCGCGCCAACCACGCGACGGTGGCCGAACTGAAGCGCTTCGACGACGAGTGGCGGACGCTGCCGCTCGATTCCAATTCGACCAGCAGCCTGCAAGGCGCGCTGGCGCGCGTCGGCGAGACCAAGTGGGTGTCGCAGGCCGAGGCCGAGGAGCTCGGCTTCACGGTGGATCCCGCCGGCGAGCGCGGGCTGAAGCCGGGCGCCGACAGCATGGTCGAGATCCCGAGCTGGCGCCACGCCGTCATCCGCTTTCCGCATCCGCTGCTGGAAAAGGGCCTGGTAGTGCTGGACACGCCGGGCCTCAACGCCATCGGCGCCGAACCCGAGCTGACGCTGTCGCTGCTGCCCAACGCCCACGCGGTCTTGTTCGTGCTGGCCGCCGATACCGGCGTGACCCAGTCGGATCTCGCAGTGTGGCGCGAGTACGTCGATGCCGGGCGGGGATCGCGGCGCGGCCGGCTGGTGGCACTGAACAAGATCGACGGGCTGTGGGACGGCCTGCGCGACGACGCCCGCATCGAACACGAGATCGACAAGCAGGTCGGCAGCGTGGCCCGTGCGCTGGACATCCCGGCCAAGCAGGTGTTTCCGATTTCCGCGCAGAAGGCGCTGGTATCGCGCATCAACGGCGACTCCGCGCTGTTCGAGCGCAGCCGGCTCGGCGCGCTCGAAACCGCGCTGGTGGAGGATCTGCTGCCCACCAAGCAGGAAATCGTGCGCGACGGCACGCTGGGCGAGGCCGACGATCTGGTACAGCACACGCGCGAACTGCTCAACGCCCGCCTGACCGGCATCCGCGAGCAGTTGCACGAACTGACCGAACTGCGCGGCAAGAACCAGAGCGTCATCGAATACATGATGCGCAAGGTCAAGAGCGAGAAGGAGGAATTCGAGCAGGGACTGCAGAAGTACTACGCGGTACGCAGCGTGTTCTCCAACCTGACCAACAATCTGCTCGCGCATCTCGGGCTCGATGCCTTGCGCGACGAGACCCGCAAGACCCGCGAAGCGATGCTGGAATCGTCCTTCTCGCGCGGACTGCAGGGCGCGATGCGCGATTTCTTCAACAACATCCGTTCCAACCTGCAGCGCTCCAGCGGCGAGATCAGCGAGATCACGAAGATGCTGGACGCGATGTACAAGCGCTTCAGCGTCGAGCACGGGCTCAAGCTGAGTTCGCCCAGCAGCTTCTCGACGCTGCGCTACCAGAAGGAAATCGACCGCCTCGAGCAGGCTTTCAACAACCAGTTCAACACCGTGCTGGCGATCGTCACAACCGAGAAGCACACGATGACGCAGAAGTTCTTCGAGACCATCGCGGTACAGGCGCGCAAGACCTTCGAAGTGGCCAACCGCGACGTCGAGAACTGGCTGCGCGCGGTGATGTCGCCGCTCGAGACGCAGGTGCGCGAATACCAGCTGCAACTGAAGCGCCGCCTCGACAGCGTCAAGCGCATCCACCAGGCGACCGACACGCTGGAAGACCGAATCGTCGAACTGCAGCAGTCCGAACAGGCGGTGCTGCAACAGATCGACGAACTGAACGGGCTGTCCAACGCGATCCACTGCGAGTTCGGCATCGACCTGCTGGCCGACGAAGTGGAACAAGGCGTCAAGGCCGCCTGAGTCGCCCCCGCAAAGAAAAAACCCCGCCGGCGGCGGGGCTTTTTTCTTTTCCGGCGACGGCCGCTCAGCTCTTGCCGGCGGTCAGGCGCAGGAACTTCTCCATCAGCTGGTCCTGCGTCTCCTGGCGGTCGGGATTCAGCGGGATACAGTCCACCGGGCATACCTGCTGGCACTGCGGCTCGTCGAAATGACCCACGCACTCGGTGCACTTGTCCGGGTCGATCTCGTAGATCTCCTCGCCCTGGTAGATCGCTCCGTTCGGGCACTCCGGCTCGCACACGTCGCAGTTGATACATTCGTCGGTAATCATCAGAGCCATTGCTTGGTCCTCTTCATTGCTTCTGGTTTGCGTTCGCTTTCAGCCGCAACCGTTCATACACGGTAGGCTGCACGAATTTGCTGACGTCGCCGCCAAGGCGCGCGATTTCGCGCACCATGGTGGCGGAGATAAACATGTATTCGTCGGCCGGCGTCAGGAACACCGTCTCGACATCCGGGAAAAGCTTGCGGTTCATGCCCGCCATCTGGAACTCGTATTCGAAGTCGGACACCGCGCGCAGGCCGCGCAAGATGAGCCTCGCGTCGCGCTGTCTGAGAAAACCCATCAGCAGGCCCGAAAATCCGGTCACTTCCACGTTCGGGAACGGAGCCAGAATCTCGCTGGCGATCGCGACGCGCTCCTCCAGGGAGAACACCGGCCCCTTGACCGGGCTCGCCGCGACGGCGACGACGACCCGGTCGAACAGCCGGGAAGCTCGCCGGACCAGATCCTCGTGTCCGCGGGTGAACGGATCGAAAGTGCCCGGGTAGATCGCGACGCCGTCTCTCATGCAGGCCTCCCTTGCATCAGCTGGAAATACACCTGACCCGCCCGCCCTCGTTTGACGGTCGTCCACGAACCCAACTCATCGACCGGCCGCTCGGCTTCGACGTAGAGCCAAGCTTCCTGTTGCAGCAGCCGTTCCAGATGAGGCTCGACTCGCTCGATCAGGCCCTGCCTGTACGGCGGATCGAGGAATACCAGATCGAAGCGCCGCTCGCAGGCGGACGCGAATTTTACAGCATCGCCGCGAAACAACTCTACACATGCCGCGGAAAGGGTTTTTCGGCTCTCCTGCAGCGATCTGAGCGCCGTGGCGTCGTGCTCGACCAGGACCACCGATGCGGCGCCGCGGGAGGCCGCCTCGAAGCCCAGCACGCCGCTGCCGGCGAACAGGTCGAGCACCCGCCAGCCGTCGAGCTCCTGTCCCAGCCAGTTGAACAGCGTTTCCCGCACCCGGTCCGGCGTCGGCCGCAGGCCCGGCAGCGACGGCACCGGCAGCAGGCGCGAACGCCACTGCCCGCCGACGATGCGGACACGGCTCATCGGCTCTGTTCGGCTGCCGTCGCGGCCTGGGCCGTGTCGCCGTCGCCACCGACCACGACGCTGACCAGGCGTTCCGGCAGCACCCGGCGCTGGAACGCATCCTTGACCTCGGCGACGGTCAGCGCCGCCACCCTCTTCGGATACTGTTCGAGCCAGTCCAGCGGCAACTGGTAGAAACCGATCACCGATACGTAGCCCAGCACCTTGCGGTTGGAATCCAGCCGCAGCCCGAAGCCGTTGATCGTGAAATCGCGCGCTGCCGCCAGCTCCTCCTCGCTCGGGCCGTTACTGATAAAGTCGCGCAGCGTGCGGTCCACCACCTCCAGCGCTTCCTCGACCTGGCTGCCCTTGGTCTGCAGGCCGATCTGGAACGGGCCGGCCTCCTCCTGCGGCGCGAAATAGCTGTAGGCGCTGTAGGCAAAGCCCCGCTTCTCGCGCACTTCCTTGACCAGGCGCGAGACGAAGCCGCCACCGCCGAGGACGTAGTTGCCGATCAGCAGCGGATAGTAGTCGGGATCCTTGCGCTTGATGCCCGGCATGCCGATGAGCACATGGGCCTGAGCCGACGGGTGCGGCACGCGGATATTTTCGGCCGCGGGCAGGCCGACCGGCGGGATCGAATCGTCGACCGTGCCTTGCGGCAGGCCGTCGGCGATCGATTCGGCGATCGCTTCCGCCTGCTCGCGGCTGGCGTCGCCGACGATCGCGATCGAGGCCCGCTCGACCGCGTAGTGGGCGCGGTAGAACGCTTCCACGTCCTGCCGCTGCAGCGCTTGGAGGCTCTGCTCGGTGGCCAGCCCGCCATACGGATGACTGCCGTAGATGGCTCGTGTGAAGCGTCGCGACGCAATCACTTGGGGCTGCGTCAGCGCATCCTGCAGGTCCGTCACCGCGCGGGCCTTCTCGCGCTCGAGCACCGGCGCCGGGAAGCGCGGCCGATGCAGGATGGTATTGAACAGCGCCAGCGCGGCATCCCGCTCGGCCGCGTTCGACAGCGTGCGCAGCGACACGCTGGCCCTGTCGTCGTCGACCCCGCCGCCCATTCGCGCCCCGGTATCGGCCAGCCGGTCGGCGATCGCGTTCTCGTCAAGTTCGCCGGCGCCGGTATCCAGCAGCCGCCGCGTCAAGCTGGCGAGACCGCTCTTGCCGGCCGGATCGAAGGCGCTGCCGGCGGCGAAATCGACCTGCAGGTCGAGGATCGGCAAGGCATCGCTGGCGACGAAGTACACGCGCGCGCCCTGGCTGGTCCGCCAGTGCTGGATCTCCACCGCAGCCCGCACCGGCATCGCCAGCACGGCGAACAACGCAAACAGGAACAAACCCTTGCAAGCCTTCATGGCCGGCCCCCTCAGTGGCGCACGCCGGCCAGCGCGGCCCGCGGCTTGTGATCGAGCGGCAGCGGATCGAGCACCGCCACCGACATGCTGTCATCGGAGAAGTAGCGATTGGCGACCGTCTTGACCTCGTCGGCCGTCACGCTGCGCAGCATCTCGATCATCTTGTCGTCGTCGCGCCACGACATGCCGATGACTTCCATCGCGCCGATCTCCATCGCCTGGCCCATCAGCGAATCGCGTTTGTACACCTGGCCGGCGATGACCTGGGCCTTGACGCGCCGCAGTTCGTCCTCGCTGATTCCTTCGCGGCGGATCTTGTCGATCTCGGCCAACAGCGCCGCCTGCACGTCGTCCACGGTCTTGCCCTGGGACGGCGAGCCGTCGACGATGAACACCGATTCGCCGCGGCCGGTGCCGTCGTAGCTCGCACCGGCCGAGACGGCCACCTGGCTGCCGCGCACCATGTTGCGCGGAATGCGTGCGCCGTCGTGGCCGTCCAGCACCGCAGCCAGCACCTGCAGCGCATAGACGTCGCGGTCCTTGTCCACATCCCTCAACGTCGGCGCCCGCCAGGCGACGGCCACGTACGGCAGATCGGCCGGTGCCCGCACGACGCTGCGGCGCGGCCCCAGCTGTTCGGGTTCGACGATGTTGCGGCGCTCGGGCAGGACCTCCGGCTTGAAGTCGCCGAAGGCCTTGCGCGCCAACTCGAACACCTGTTCGTGGTCCACGTCGCCGACCACCACCACGGTGGCGTCGTTCGGTGCATACCAGGTGCGGTACCAGGCACGGGCGTCGTCCGGCTTCATGCGGTCCAGATCGGCCATCCAGCCGATCACCGGCCGGCGGTACGGATGGGCGACGAAGGTCGTCGCCATCAGCTGCTCGTAGACCAGCGAACGGGGCTTGTCGTCGGTGCGCAGGCGGCGCTCCTCCTTGACCACCTCGAGCTCCTTGCGGAACTCCTCGTCGGTGAAGCGCAGATGCCGCATGCGGTCCGCCTCCAGCGCGATCACGTCGCCGATGCGCGCAGCCGGCACCTGCTGGAAATAGGCGGTGTAGTCCCGGCTGGTGAAGGCATTGTCGCGCCCGCCCATCGCGGCGATGCGCTTGTTGAATTCGCCCGCCGCCAGATTTTCGGTGCCCTTGAACATCATGTGCTCGAGCACGTGGGCGACGCCGGTCGAGCCGTCGATCTCGTCGATCGCGCCAACCCGGTACCAGACCATGTTGACCACCGACGGTGCGCGCCGGTCTTCCTTGACGATGACCTTGAGGCCGTTGTCCAGCTTGGTTTCGAACGGATTGGCCAGCACCGGCGGCGACACACTGCCGACGGCCAGGGCCAGGCACAGGCCTTTCAAGAGGCGGCGAAGCATCATTGGCGATCCCTGCATCTGTTAAAATTGACGGCTTTCGTCCCGGCTGAAGATTGGGCCGAACGAGGGCGCGCCGAATCTTAACGGCATGCCCCCGCGGTGTCAGCCGGGAACCCACAAACCTAGCCTGTGACCGGACCCCGAATGTTTGGTTTCTTGAAAAAAAAGCTGCCATCCCGCCCCGGCGATGCCGGCCCGGCCGATTCGGCCGAGGGCGCCGCCCGCCCGGCGGACGAAGCGGCGCCGACGAGCGGATCCGTGGACGGGCAGCCTGAGCCAGTCGCGGACGATGCGCAAGTCGGTGCGGGGGCGCTCGATGCGACACCGACCGCCAGCGCCGCACCGGCACAGCCGGCGGCAGAGGTCGAAGCGCCGCGCCGCTCGTGGGCCGAACGGCTGAGGGCCGGCCTGGCGCGCACCCGCTCGCAGCTCGGCGGCGGCCTGTCCAGCCTGTTCGGTCGGCGCAAGATCGACGAGGACTTCCTGGAGGAACTCGAAACGACGCTGCTGATGGCCGATTGCGGCGTCGATGCCACCACCCACCTGCTCGACGCCTTGCGGCAGCGCTGGAAGAAGGAGCGGCTCGAGACGGCCGACCAGTTGCAGGCCACGCTGACGGAACACTTGGTCGACATCCTGCAGCCACTGGAGCAGCCGCTCGAAGTCGATGGCCACAAGCCGTTCGTGATCATGCTGGCCGGCGTCAACGGCTCCGGCAAGACCACCTCGATCGGCAAGCTGGCCAAGTGGTACCAGTCCCGCGGCAAGAGCGTGCTGCTGGCCGCCGGCGACACCTTCCGCGCCGCCGCGCGCGAACAGTTGCAGACCTGGGGCGAGCGCAACGGCGTGGCCGTGATCGCGCAGCAGAGCGGCGATCCGGCCGCGGTGATGTTCGACGCGGTCAACGCGGCGCGGGCGCGCAACATCGACGTGGTGCTGGCCGACACCGCCGGCCGGCTGCCGACTCAGCTCCACCTGATGGAGGAGATCGCCAAGGTCAAGCGCGTCATCGCCAAGGCCGATCCGAGCGGTCCGCACGAGGTGCTGCTGGTGCTCGACTCGAACATCGGCCAGAACGCGCTTGCCCAGGTCAAGGCCTTCGACGCGGCGGTCGGCGTTACCGGCCTGGTGCTCACCAAGCTCGACGGCACCGCCAAGGGCGGCGTCGTCGCGGCGATCGCGCGCCAATGTCCGAAGCCGCTGCGCTTCATCGGCGTCGGCGAGGGCATCGACGACCTGCAGCCGTTCAAAGCGAGCGAATTCGTCGACGCGCTGCTCGGCGGCAATCCGCCGCGCCAGGACGGCTGAGGGACGCGGGACGCGCCACGGCATGATCGTCTTCGAGCAGGTATCGCTGCGCTATCCCGGCGGACTGGGCGGTCTCGCCGACGTCAGCTTCCACCTCGGACGCGGCGAACTGGCGGTTCTGAGCGGCCATTCCGGGGCCGGCAAATCCTCGCTGCTGAAGCTGATCGCGGCCATCGAGCGGCCGACCGGCGGCAGCGTGCGGGTCGGCGGCCAGGACGTCGGCGCGCTGCCGCGGCCGGCGATTCCCTACCTGCGACGCAACATCGGACTGGTGCTGCAGGAGATCCGGCTACTGCTCGATCGCAACGTCTTCGACAACGTGATGCTGCCGCTGACGATCACCGGCCACCCGCCCGCCGACGCCTCCAGGCGCGTCACCGTGGCGCTGGAGCGGGTCGGCCTGGCCGGTCGCGGCAACGAGATGCCGCTGTCGCTTTCCGGTGGCGAGCAGCAGCGCGTGGCGATCGCGCGGGCGGTCGTCAACCGGCCCTCGATCCTGCTCGCCGACGAACCGACCGCCCACCTGGATGCGGCCTACGCCAGCGACATCGCAGCGCTGTTCCGCTCCTTCCACGCTGCCGGCGTGACGGTGATCGTGGCGACCCACGATTCCAGCCTGTTCGACGACGCCTCGCCGAGACGCCTGGTGATGGACCACGGCAGCCTGCGGGAGGCCGCATGAGGGGCTGGCTGCGGCAGCAATGGAAGGCCCTGGCGCGAGCCGTGCGGCAATTGTTGCGCCACCCGCTCGGCAGCCTGCTGACCGCGCTGGTGATCGGCATCGCGCTGGCACTGCCGGCCGGCGGCCTGCTGCTGCTGGACAATGCCGGCCGCGTCGTCGGCGACGTCGGCGAAAGCCCCGAGATCAGCATCTTCATGGCGCTGCCGCCGGATGCCGCGGCGTCCGCCGAGATCGAGCACCGATTGGCGGCAAGCCGCGAGGTGGAAGCGTTCCGCTACGTGCCGCGCGAGGATGCTTTGCGGCAACTGGCGGACGACGGCCTGGCCGACGTGATCGAGGATCTGCCGGACAATCCGCTGCCCGACGCCTTCGTCGTCACGCCGCGGGACGCCAGCCCGGAAGCCTACGACGCCCTGGCGCAGCGCTTCGGCGGCTGGCCTTCGGTGGCCCACGTGCAGCTCGATTCGGCCTGGGTCAAGCGCGTCCACGCGCTGATCGAATTGGGCCGCCAGACCTTCTGGCTGCTGGCGGCGGTACTCGCCAGCGCGCTGGTGGTGGTCACCTTCAACACGATCCGGCTGCAGCTGATGACCCAGCGCGCCGAGATCGAGGTCAGCCGGCTGCTCGGCGCCACCGACCATTTCATCCGCCGGCCCTTCCTGTGGAGCGGCATCCTGCAGGGCCTGCTCGGCGGCCTGCTGGCCTGGCTGCTGCTGGCCGCGCTGGTGGCGGCGCTGCGCGAACCGGTGGCGACGCTGGCGCACAGCTACGGCGCGGTCTTCGCGCTGCAGAACCCGGATGCGAGCCAGGTCGCGCTGCTGTTGCTGCTGGCCTCCGCGCTCGGCCTGGCCGGCGCCGGCCTGTCGGTGAATCGTCACCTGCGCAGCGCGGCCTGAGCGGCGCTCAGCCGGCCAGCGCCTCGTAGCGCGCCACCACCAGGTTGAGTTGTTCGAGGATCCGCTCGCTGGTGGTGGCGATGTTGCGTGCCGCATGCTCGGCGGCGGGCTCCCTGATCGCCGCTTCGAAGAAGAACCACTGCTGCTCGGCCAGCGCCAGTTCGGACGCGATGCTGCCGCTGGTCTGCGGCGCCGCGGCCAGCACCTTCATCGCTTCGGTAAATTCGACGGCCGCCTGCTCCAGCGCGCGCCGTGACGACTCCGGCTCGACGCCGAGCCGCTCGAAGAAATAGAACTTGGCCATCCGCTGCGACAGCATGCGCTGCCGGCCGGCGATATTGATCAGGCTACCGACGGCATCGCCGGCCACCGCCTCGTAGGCCTTGGTGGTGCGGTGGGCGCTGGCCAGCACCTCTTCGTTCAGCTCGAAGACCGCCTTGGCCCCGTTGCGGCCCGGCTCGACCGCCAGCGCGACCGCGTAGGCCTGCCATTTCCGCGCCAGTTCGGCCAGATCGACGCGGATGTCGTCGTTCGGCTGCAATCGCTTCAATTCGGCCATTTGCGCCTCGAACAGCGTCGTCGAGGCGTCCAGCCAGCGTCTCGCCTTGTCCGGCAACACGCCGCCGGCGATCATCAGCCAGCACTTGGCACAGCGCTGCGACAGCATGCGCTGCCGGCCGGCCTTGTTGATCGCGGCAGCCAGCGTCGGCGGTGCCGCGGAGGTCGGCGCCTGGCCCCGGGCGCCGCTCGCTGCGAATTGCGCGCCGGCCAACGCCAGCAGCGCTAGGAAGGATCGTCTTTGCAAGGTGTGCTCCACTTCGGGCGGTACGCCATCGGCATGCTAGACCGCCGCCGCGCCGAGCGTCCTTGCCCTAGGTCAAGAGCACCGTCGTGGGAGCTCAGGCCGTGCCGCCAACCGTCAGGCCATCGATGCGCAGCGTCGGCTGACCGACGCCGACCGGCACGCTCTGGCCGTCCTTGCCGCAAGTGCCGACGCCGGGATCGAGCGCCATGTCGTTGCCGATCATCGAGATCCGGGTCAGTGCATCCGGTCCGTTGCCGATCAGCGTGGCGCCCTTGACCGGGCGCGTCACCTTGCCGTTCTCGATCAGGTAGGCCTCGGCCGTCGAGAAGACGAACTTGCCGGACGTGATGTCCACCTGGCCACCGCCGAAATTGACCGCGTAGAGTCCCTTGTCGACCGAGGCGATGACCTCGTCCGCCTCCTTGTCGCCGTTCAGCATGTAGGTATTCGTCATGCGCGGCAGCGGCAGATGGGCAAAGGATTCGCGCCGGCCGTTGCCGGTCG
This sequence comes from Rhodocyclaceae bacterium, assembly GCA_050305135.1. Lineage (GTDB taxonomy): Bacteria > Pseudomonadota > Gammaproteobacteria > Burkholderiales > Rhodocyclaceae > Cognatazoarcus. Next base: position 42,942 of record JBNLET010000122.1, read on the forward strand.
GCTGCATGCCCATCAAGCGGGCGTTGAGCGCATCCTGCATGTAGTTGGTGAGGACGCCGTCCTCGATCAGCACGGTGCGGTTGGTCGGGTTGCCTTCGTCGTCGATCGACAGCGAGCCCCGCCGCTCCGGCAGCGTGCCGTCGTCCACCACGGTCACGCCCTTGGCCGCCACCTGCTGGCCGATGCGGCCGGAGAAGGCCGAACTGCCCTTGCGGTTGAAATCGCCCTCCAGGCCATGGCCGATCGCCTCATGCAACAGGATGCCCGGCCAGCCCGGCCCCAGCACGACCGTCATCGTGCCGGCCGGCGCCGGATCGGCAGCCAGATTGACGCTGGCCTGGTGCACGGCCGCGCGCGCGTACTGGCGCAGCCGCTCGTCGTCGAAATAGGCGTAGTCGTAGCGGCCGCCACCGCCCCCGCTGCCCTGTTCGCGGCGGCCCTTGTCCTCCATGATCACGGTCACCGAGACGCGCACCAGCGGGCGCACGTCGGCCGCCTGCAGGCCGTCGCTGCGGGCCACCATGACCACCTCCCAACTGCCGGCCACGTGGGCCATCACCTGGCTGACGCGGGGGTCCTCGGCGCGCGCCAGGCTTTCCAGCCGCTCCAGCAGCCTGACCTTCTCCACCGCTTCCAGCGACACGATCGGGTCGTGGGGCGGATAGAGCGCACGCACCGGCATCGCCCTGCCGAGCGCCACCGACTGGCTGCCGCCCACCGCGCCGATCGCGCGGGTCGCTTCGGCGGCCGAGATCAGGGCCGGCGCGCTGATGTCGTCCGAGTAGGCGAAGGCCGTCTTCTCGCCGGCGATCGCCCGCACGCCGACGCCTTGCTCGATGTTGTAGCTGCCGGCCTTGACGATGCCTTCCTCGAGGCTCCAGGCCTCGCTGCGGTGATACTGGAAATACAGGTCGGCGTAGTCGAGATCGTGACGATGGAGCGCGCCGAAGACCTTGTCGAGGTCTTCGCGGCCGAGCTGAAAGGGTGCCAGCAGGTGTTCCTGCGCCAGCGCGATGGGGTCTTGGGTCGTCGTCATCTGTCGGACTCTTTTCTTTGCTGATTATCTGATTCGGCGGTGCTGCAGTGCCGGCAGCCTGCTTCTCGCTGCGGCAATGCGCCCGGCATCGATTTCGGCCATCACCACGCCAGGACCTTCCGCCAGGCGCGCCAGCACCTCGCCCCACGGGTCGACGATCATGCTGTCGCCGTAGGTACGCCGCCCGCCCGGGTGTCGCCCGCCCTGGGCCGCAGCCAGCACGTAGGCCTGGTTCTCGATCGCCCGCGCGCGCAGCAGCACCTCCCAGTGGGCACTGCCGGTGGTGTAGGTAAAGGCAGCCGGAACGATGATCAGTTCCACCGTCCCCATCGCCCGGTACAGTTCCGGGAAGCGCAGGTCGTAGCACACCGACAGCCCGATCCGCCCGCAGGGCGCCTCGAAACTCACCACTTCGCCGCCGGGCAGGATGGTCTGCGCCTCGTCGTAGCGCTCCTCGTCCTTTTGGAAACCGAACAGGTGGATCTTGTCGTAGCGCGCCACGCGCTCGCCGGCATCGTCGTAGACCAGGCAGCTGTTGTACACCTTGTCCGGCTGCGGGCACAGCAGCGGCACCGTGCCGCCCACCAGCCAGATGCCGTGGCGTTTCGCCAGCCCGCTCAGGAAGTCCTGCAGCGGTCCATCGCCATCGCTCTCGCGCAGCGCGACCTTGGCAGTCTCGTCCGGGCTCAGCACGCCGAAATACTCCGGCAGGGCCACCAGCTGCGCGCCGGCGGCGGCGGCCTCGCCGACCAGTTGCTCGACGCTGCGCATGTTGTCGTCGGGATCCGGCCCCGACACGGTCTGGATCGCGGCGATGCGGTAGCCGCCGCTGCTCGGATCGGTGCTCATTCGGTTCGATTCGTCCAGTTGGGGGACGGCCAAGAGTATCGCACTCGGCCCGGCGGCAGCGAGTCGGCGCCCATGGCCGGCGAGGCGGTGGTCGGCTGCCCGAGGCGCACGCTAGCGGGCCGTCGGCGAGGCGCTGGTGGCCAGCTTGTCCACCTGCGGATCGCTCCATCCGCCGGTGACCGCGTACTGGTAGGAAAACAGTTTCTCGATCGGGTCCTGCATGATCTTCTGCGCCAGGTAGGTGACCAGGCCGGCGACCGGGTTGATCAGCCCGGTGGCCGAATTGGCCAGCGCGGCACCGACCGCGACCGACTCGGTCAGGGTCGGCTGCACCGCGACCACCAGTTGCTGCGACTCCTGCGCCAGATCGACGCTGCCGGACAAGCGGATGCGCGCGGCCGGCCCGCGGATGTCCAGGTTGTCGGTCTGCATCACGCCTTCCGAGACGTCGACGCCGCCCTCGATGCGGTCGAACATGAAGCCTTCGCTGAACACGTCGCGGAAGTCCAGCGAAACCCGGCGCGGCAGCGCCTGCAGGCTGAGCACGCCGAGCAGCCGCCCGACGCCGGGTTCCAGCTTGCTGAACTGGCCCTCGTCCACCTGCAGTTCCATGTGTCCGGCCAGCGTCGGATAGTGGAGTTCGGTCGGCGGCCCGGTCCAGCCCAGCTTGCCGTCCAGCCGCGCGCGCCCCTGCCGCACCGCCTCCGGATAGCCGATCGCGGCGAGATAGGCCCCGACGTCGCCGATTTCGGCGTTGAATCCGAGCTCGGTCGTCCCGCCCGGCTGCCAGCGGCCCTCCGCGCTGATCTCGCCGTGCGCATTCTTCATTTCGAGCGCATCCAGCATCCATTCCCCGGTGACGTTGCGCGCATCGAGCTTCAGGGACCCCAGCGCCATGCCGCGCAGCTCGAAGCGTTCGGCCGCCACGTCGAGCGCCGGCAGGCCGTCCAACGGCGTCTTGTCGCCGCCGTGAGCCGTCACGCGCGACTTGTCGCCGATCAGCAAGCGTTCGAAGCGCGCCTTCAGCGCGCCCTGGTCGCGGCTGCGCCAGTCGAATTCGCCCGCCACCGCCTCGCTCTCGAGCCGGCCACGCCAGCCGCCCGAGTCGGCAACGCCGCGCAGCTCGATGCCGTCGAAGCGCTCGCCGAACAGCTTCAAGCGGCCCGCCTGCAGCGCGATCCCGGCCAGCAGCGGCCCGCCCCGGCCGGCGCTGACGAGCTCACGCCATGCGTCGAGGTCGAGTTCATCCATCCGGATGGCCGCCATCAGGCCTCCCTCCACCTGCCGCACCGGCACGTTCACCGATACGCCGCCGCGCGCCAGCGCCCATTCGCCGGACGGCATGCGGCGGCGCGCGAATGCGGCCTGGATCTCCGGTCCCAGCGCCAGCTGCCACAGATGGACGCCGCCGCCGTCCGCGATGCCGAGGCGCAACTCCGACGGCCAGCGCTCGGCGGCCGCCTTGCGCATCGGCGCCGGCATGGCTGCTTCGACACCGAACAGGTCGGACTTCACGACCACCGTGGCGACCGCGTCTTCGACCTCGATGCTGGCCTGCCAGCCGGCCAGGCCGCGCACGTGCTCGAGCACCTCGATGCCGGTCTGCCGCTGCAGCGCCGCCGCCGATGCCGTGCCGGCGGCCTGGATCGACAGTCGTCCGCCCTCTTCGGTGCCGCCCACGGCCGCGACCGGCTGGCCGAGCAGCGTCGCCCGCGCGCCCTTGATCGAGACGCCATCGTTGTCGAAGCCGACGGTCGCGGCGGCGGACTCGAGCGCGGGCAGTTGCGGGAACAGGCGTACCTCGTTGCCGGCGAAGCGGTACTCGCCATGCACCCGGCTGTCGCGCAAGTGCCGCAGCGGCAGATCCAGCGCCAGCGCCAGGCGTCCGTCGCCGCTCGCCGCGAACTCGTCGGTGGCATGCCTGATCCAGCCCGCCACCGGGCTGTGCTCGACGAAATCGAGGAAGGCCTGGGTCGGGCCGGCGGCCTCGCCGTCGATACGCAATCCCTGGTCGCCGTTGCCGAGATCCGGGATGACCGCCACCGCGCGCTCGATCTTCGTCTCGCCGACCCGCGCGCGACGGGCCTCGATGCGCATGCTCTTGCCCTCGAATCGCAATTCGCCGTCGATGCCCTCGATGGCCGGCCAGTCCGGCGCGAACTTCAGGTCGGCCCCCGCCACGCGGGCCGTGACGAGAAACCTGCCGCTGTCCGGTGCGGCGAACGGGAACCGTGCCAGATCGCCCTTCAGTTCCAGCCGGGCCGGTGCCGCCCGGCCCGCAGTGATCGCCGCCTTCAGCCAGTTGCGCGTGTTGGCGCCGGCCACGCGCGGAATGTAGCGCCAGACCGCGCTGCCGGCGGCGCGCGACAGCTCGGCCGTGATGTCCACCGTGCCCGGCCCCTGCGGTGTCGATCGCCAGCTGCCGCTCAGCTCGCCGGCGGTGTCCCGGTTGGCGAATTCGGTCCGATCGAGCGACACCGAAATACCGTCCGCTACCGCGCGCCAGGCGCCCGCGAAGGCCAGTCGGTCGAGCGGGATCCGCGCGGTCTCGAAGATCTCGGGCATCTCCAGCGCCACGCCGCTGCCGCCGCCGGTGAAGCGGCCGCCCGACTGGTCGCCTTCGAAGCGGCCCGAGATGCCCGACACGCCCGGCCAGCCCTCGCCGGCCTCGATCTGCAGCTTTTCGGCCCAGCCGCTCAGCTGCCAGCTCTCCGGCGCATCCTCGGCACCGCTCCAGCCGTATTCCAGATCGAACAGTTCGCCGGCCGGCGAGTGCCTGGCCAATTGCTTCAGCACGCTCGGCTCGAACGGCAGATGGGCCGCGAGCGCCGCCAGCGCACCGATGTCCAGGTGCCTGGCGGAAAAATGGCCCTCGCCGCGCTGGGCTTCGTCCTGCGGCCGGTAGCGGATCGCGACGTTCAGCTCCGGCACCTGCAGGCTGTCGCTCTCCAGCCGCAGCGCGCGGGTCTCGACATTCATCTCACGTCCGTCTCGCCGGGCGAGCAGCGTGCCTTCCAGCCGCGACACCTGCAGCTCGGGCAGATCCGGCCGCAGACGGGTGCTGGCATCGGCCAGCGCCAGATCCACCCGCCCCTGGTAGCGGCCGCGCCCCTGCAGTTCGACCCACGCGCGGGCGCCGCCGCTGCCGGTCAGCGGCACCGGGTAATCGACCCAGTTCTGCCACGCCCCCAGATCGGCCCGCTCCAGCCGCACGAAGAGTTCGCCGCGCAGTCCGTCGCGGGCGCGCAAGGCGGCCGCCTCCAGATCGCCGCGCAACTCGACCGTCGACGCGTAGGCGGCCGGCGGCGAGGCCACCAGGCCGAAGCGCAGACGGTCGGACCGATTGAGCAGACGCAGTTCCATGCGGTCCAGCACCAGCGGCGGCCCGGTCCGCATGCCGTCCGACCAGACCAGCGTCGCGTCGTGGATGCGGATCTCGGACTGCTCGAGCAGCCAGTCGCCGAAGCCGCCGCCGTCGCCGCCCGCCATTTCGAGGCCGGCCACCAGCACCCGACCGTCCGGCTCGCGTCGGACGGACAGCTCGGGCTGCAGGATCGAGAGCCGGCTGAACACCGGTTGTCCGCGCAGCAGCGACGACCACGCGAGCAGCGCGTCGACGCGCGACAGCGACAGCGCGGTACGCCCCTGGGCGTCGCGAATCGTCACCGACGACAGGCGCAAGCTCGGCGCCAGGCCCCGCCATTCGGCATCGACCCTGCCGATCTGCACCGGCCGGCCGAGCGACTCCGACACCGATTCGGCGAGCATGCCGCGGAACACGTCGGCATTGGGCACCAACACGTAGCGCAACAGCAGGAATGCCGTGCCGAGCACGAAGTAGGCGAGCAGCAAGCCGCGCAGCAGACGGCCGCCGGCCCGGCCGCGACTGGTCTCGACAGGCGGAGTCACGGCAGGAACGTCGTCGCGAGCTTTCATCTACGCCCTATCCGCGGGCAATTCGGCGAAGCGGATGCGTTGCGGCGGCGGCGGGCCAGATTGCCGCGCCACGCGCATCCGGCGTGATTTTCAACTAAATTCCGGGTTGGTCGGGCAGTGTGCCCGGCAGGACATTCAATTCTAGCAGCCAGACCCCTCCATGCCCCCAGAAAGCACAGCCCTCCCCGCCGACCTGCAGCGCGCCTGCCGCTATTCGCGCTTCCTCGCGCGACAGCTCGATTCCAGGCCCTGGCTGGCCGAGCAACTCGCCTCCCGGCTCGACCGGCGCCTGGACCACGACGGCATGCGCGCCTGGCTGACGGCACAGTCGCCCGGCGAGCAGAACCTGCCGGACTTGCTGCGGCGGCTGCGCGCCTGGGTGCTGTGCCACGTCGCGTGCCGCGACCTGAACGGCCGAGCGGCGCTGGCCGAGGTGACCGAAACGATGTCCGCGCTGGCCGACGTGGCGGTGGAGACCGCCCACGGCATCCTGCTGCCGCTGCTCGAAGAGCGCCACGGCACGCCGCGCGGCGCCGACGGCAGCGCCCAGTCGCTGATCGTGATCGGCATGGGCAAGCTGGGCGGGCGCGAGCTGAACGTCTCGTCCGACGTGGACTTCATCTTCGTCTTTCCGGACGACGGCGAGACCGACGGCAAGCGGCCGATCAGCAACTTCGAGTTCTTCACCAAGCTCGGCCAGCAACTGATCAGGAGCCTGAACGAGGTGACCGCCGAAGGGCAGGTGTTTCGCGTCGACATGCGGCTGCGGCCGAACGGCGACTCGGGCCCGCTGGTGTGCAGCCTCGACATGCTGGAGAACTACTTCATCTCGCAAGGCCGCGAGTGGGAGCGCTACGCCTGGATCAAGGCGCGGCCGATGAGCGGCGGATCGGCGCCGGCGCTGCAGGCGGTGGTGCGCCCGTTCGTGTTCCGCAAATACCTGGACTTCGGCGCCATCAACGCGATGCGTGAGCTGCACGCGCAGATCCGGCGCGAGGTGTCGCGCCGCGACAGGGCCGACAACATCAAGCTCGGCCCCGGCGGCATTCGCGAGATCGAGTTCATCGCCCAGGTATTCCAGCTGATCCGCGGCGGCCGCGATCCGCAATTGCAGGTCAAGCCGACCCTGCAGGTGCTGGAGCGGCTGCAGCAGCGGGGGCTGCTGGCGCCGGCCGCGGTCGACGAATTGCGGGCCGCCTACGACTTCCTGCGCCGGCTCGAGCACCGCCTGCAATACCTGGACGACCAGCAGACCCACGTCCTGCCCGCCGACCCGGCGGACCGGGCGCTGATCGCCGAGGCGATGGGATTCGACGACTATCCGGCCTTGGTCGCAGCGCTGGACCACCATCGCGGCCAGGTCGGCCTGCGCTTCGAGGCGGTGTTCGAGGACCCCACCGGCGGCGAGCATCCTCTCGACGACGTCTGGTCCGGCTGCCGCGATGCCGAGCAATGCGAGTCGATCCTGGCCCCGCTCGGCTTCACCGATCCCGCCGAGGCGGCCCGCAAGCTCGCCAACCTGCGCGCCAGCGGCCGCTACCGCCAGATGCCGGCGCAGATCCGCAGCCGCTTCGACGGCCTGATGCCGCGCGTGGTGGAGATCTCGGTTGCGAAGCACAATCCGGATGCCACGCTGGGCCGGATGATCGACCTGCTGTCGGCGATTTCGCGCCGCGCCGCCTATCTGTCGCTGCTGCAGCAGTATCCGCAGGCGCTGGCGCGGCTGGCCGATCTGGTCAGCGCCTCGCCCTGGGCCACCCACTACCTGATCCGCCACCCGATCCTGCTCGACGAACTGCTCGACGGCCGCGAGCTGGACGCCAAGCCCGACTGGAGCGCGTTCCGCGAAGGACTGGCGCAGGACGTCGAGCGCCTGGACGACGACATGGAACGGCAGATGGACCTGATGCGCGAGCAGCACCACACCCAGGTCTTCCGCCTGCTGACGCAGGACCTGAGCGGCACGCTGAGCGTCGAGGAACTGGCCGACCACCTGTCCGCGATGGCCGACATCGTCCTCGACATCACGATCGAGGTCTGCTGGCACAAGCTGCGCAAGCGCCACCGCGACGAACCCGCCTTCGCGGTGATCAGCTACGGCAAGCACGGCGGCAAGGAAATGGGCTACTCGTCCGACCTGGACATCGTCTTCGTCTATCGGGACGAACACCCTGACGCGGCCGAGATCTACTCCCGCCTGGGCCAGCGCATCAGCACCTGGCTGTCCGGCCAGACCGCCGCCGGCCAGCTCTACGAGACCGATCTGCGCCTGCGCCCGAACGGCGAGGCCGGCCTGCTGGTGATCTCGCTCGAGGCCTTCCGCAAGTACCAGCTCGAATCGGCCTGGACCTGGGAACACCAGGCGCTGACCCGGGCCCGCTTCAGCGCCGGCGACGCGCAGATCGGCCGCGACTTCGAGGACATCCGCTGCGAAATCCTGCGCCAGCCGCGCGACCTCGCCAAGCTGCGCGAAGAGGTGATCGAGATGCGGCAGAAGATGTTCGACGCGCATGGCGGCGAAGGCGACCCGTTCGACCTCAAGCAGGACTTCGGCGGCCTGGTGGACGTCGAGTTCCTGGTGCAGTTCCTGGTCCTCGGCCATGCCCACCGGCATGCCGAGCTGACCGCCAACCGCGGCAACATCAGCCTGCTCGCCAGCGCCGCACAGCTCGGCCTGATTGACGAAGCGGAAGCCGCGGCCGCCGCCGACGCCTACCGCAACCTGCGGCGGCGCCAGCACGAACTGAGGCTGGATGGGGACGACTCGAAGCTGCCGGCGGCCGCGATCGAGGCCGAGATCGCCGCGGTCAGGACGCTCTGGCGCAGCGTCTTCGGCGACGCCGGCCACCGCCGCTGAGAGCGCCGCTCAGCGGACGCGCTCGGCGTCGATGCGCCACTCGCCGCCTTCGCGCACCCACACGAGTGCCTTGTCGACCACGTCGCTGAAGTCGTACGACTCGTAACGCTGCCGGAAGCGCGCCAGCACGCGGTCGGCTGCCGGACGACTCAGTTCCAGCTGCTCGACGCCGATCGAGATGCCCCCCGGTTTCGCCAGCAGCCTGCGCCGCTTGGCCTCCCATGCGCTGCGGCTCTGCCCTTCGCCGGGCACGAAGCCAGCCGCATAGAACGCCAGGTAGGCCTCCGCGTCGCCTGCCGACCAGGCGGCCGCCCAGCCGCGCAGCCGCTCTTCCACCCGCCCGTCGGACGCTGCGCCGGCCGCCGGCACGACGACCGCCTGTGGATGCGCCGCGAGCCGCGGCGCGGCAGCGGCCAGCAGCGCCGCCTTGTCGATGCGCTCGGGCAACGGCGCCTCGGCCGGGCAGGCGGTGGGCGCGTCGGCACCTTCGGTCGGCTCGCCGAGGCTGTCGAGGCTCGGCAGCCCGTCGCGGCTCAGGCCCAGCGCCTGCAGCAGTCGTCCCATCGAGGCCAGCGTGCGGCCCTTGGCGATGGCCAGATCGTGCTCGGCGATGACGTAGGCGCGGCGCGCCTCGAAATACTCGTTCTCGGTATCCAGCAGATCGAGCAGCGTGCGCTGGCCGATGTCGAACTGGCGCCGATAGGCCTCCCTTGCCTTGGCGATCGAGAGCTGGTGCTGGTCCAGGTAGGCGAGCTGCTCGCCCAGCCGGCCGATGTCGTTGAAGGCAATCGCCAGCGTCTGGCGCAGGTCGCGACAGGTCTTGTCGCGCAGGTCGCGCGCCACGTTGAGCTGCTCGGCGAACTGGCGCACGCGCGCGCTGTCGGCCCCGCCGCGGAACAGGTTGACGTTGAACACCAGCTCGATCACCCGATCGCGCTGGCGCCCGTCGATGCCGTCGATGTCGTGGCCTACCTGCTCGCTGGCGCGCAGATCCAGGCGGGGATGGTAGCCGGCCGTCTTGCCGCGCGCCTCGGCAGCGGCCGAACGCAGCACGGCGCGCGATGCGGCCAGGCCCGGATTGCCGGCGTAGGCCTGCGCCAGCGCCTGGTTGACGCTCCCGGGCAGACCCGTGGGCGGCAGTTCGCCGGCATCCAGCTCGGCAGCCGGCACGACGCCGACGATGCGCTGGTAGCGCGAGCGGACGTCGTGCAGGTTGCTCGATTCGGTCAGCAGGTTCGACTCCGCCAGTGCCAGCCGTCCGCTGGCCTGTTCCAGGTCCACGCGGCGGCCGACGCCGGCCCGCACGCGCTGCTCGATCTGATCGAAGATCTGGCGGTGCTGCACGTAGTTGTCCTTGGCCAGTGTCACCAGCGCGCGGTAGCGCAGCACGTCGTGATGGGCCCGCACCGCTTCCAGCGCGGTACTCTCGGCGGCGTCCAACAGCTCGTAGTAGCGCGCCACGCTCTGCTGCCCGAGTCGCGCCACCTCGGCGTTCGTCGCGAAGCCGTCGTAGAGCATCTGGCTCAGCGTCAGCGCGGCGCCGCGCCGGCTGAAGTCGCGCTCGTCCACATCCGGCCGCTCACGCCATTCGCGGCCGACGCTGGCGTTCAGGTCGAGCTGGGGCAGATAGCCGCCGCGCGCCGCGCGCTGCTCTTCGCGCGAAGCCTTGAAGGCGTGCCAACGGGCCTCCACCGCGGGGTTTTCAGCGACCGCCATCTGGGCCGCTGCGGCCAGCGTGGCGGGCGCCTGCTGCACCGCCGCGGCGGCCGGGGACAACAGTGCCAGCACCATCAGCAGTGGATTCCTGCGTGGAAACATCCCTATACCTTCCTCGGTCCCTGCCGTAATTAGACCAATTAGTCCAGACTGGGCGGGAAGGCTATGCGCAAGCCCGGCCACGGGCAATAAAGGCGAACCGAAACTTTGCGCCTACCTGCGTCAAACCGCACGCCAGAGTGCAATCTGCAACGTCTACCGGCGATCCGCGCCGCCTGCCGGCGGCTGTGGCGGCATCTGCGTGCGCCGGCCGTCCTGCTCGCGCTGCTGGCCGTGGCCCATGCCGAGCCGAACCTGGCGCGCCTCGCCATGCTGGCGGAAGTCCGCTACGGCGTGGCGGCGCGCCAGCAGATCGAAGAGTGGCAGGCACTGCTGCTATCGGCGCGCGACCTCGACGAGCGCGAGAAACTCGAAGAGGTCAATGACTTCTTCAATCTGCGGCTGCGCTTCACCGACGATCTGGAACTCTGGCAATTGCCGGACTACTGGGCGACACCGCTGGAGACCCTCGGCCGCGGTGCCGGCGACTGCGAGGATTTCTCGATCGCCAAGTACATGACGCTGAAGGCGCTCGGCGTGGACCCGGCGCGGATGCGGCTGATCTACGTCCGGGCGCGCGTCGGCGGCCCGGCCAGCAGCGTGATCCAGGCGCACATGGTGGTCGGCTACTACCCCTCGCCGACCGACGAGCCGCTGGTGCTCGACAATCTGATCGGCGAGATCAGGCCGGCCTCCAGGCGTCCGGACCTGTTTCCGGTCTTCAGCTTCAACGGCGAAGGCCTGTGGGTGGGCGGCGCCGAGCGCTCCAGCGCCGATCCGACCGAGCGCCTATCCCGCTGGCGTGACTTGCTCGCACGAATGCGCGAGGATGGCCTCGAATAGGCCCTCGAGAAGAGGACAACGAAATGTCGATGATCAAGCAACTGTGGATCGCCATCGCCTTCGTGGCGCTGCTGGCGCTGGGCGGAAGCCTGGTGGTCAGCACCTTGTCGGCGCGCCACTACCTGGAGCAGCAGCTGCATGTCAAGAACATCGACAACGCCAACTCGCTGGCCTTGTCGATGTCGCAGTTGCCGAAGGATCCGGTCACGCTGGAACTGCTGCTGTCGGCCCAGTTCGATGCCGGCCACTACGAGTACATCCGGCTGACCGATGCCGAAGGCGGCAAGCTGATCACGCGCGAGAGCACGACGCCGCTGATCGAGGTGCCGAAGTGGTTCGCGGCGCTGATCCCGATCGACGCCAGCGAAGGCGTCGCCCAGGTGCAGGACGGCTGGAAGCAGTTCGGCACGCTGCGGGTCAAGAGCCACAGCCGTTTCGTCTACCAGAGCCTGTGGCAAGGCACGCTGCGGCTGCTGGGCTGGTTCGTCGTCGGCGGCCTGGCCTGCGGCGTGCTCGGCAGCCTGCTGCTGCGGCGGGTCGTCGGTCCGCTCGCCGCGGTGGTGTCGCAGGCCCAGGCGATCGGCGAGCGCCGCTTCCTGAAGGTCGAAGAGCCGCGCACGAAGGAACTGCGCGAGGTGGTGCACGCCATGAACGGCCTGTCCGACCGGGTCAGATCGATGCTCGAGGAGGAATCCGCCCGGCTCGAGGAGGTGCGGCGGGAAGCCCAGTACGATGCTCTGACCGGCCTGCCGAACCGGGAGTACTTCCTCGGCCAGATGGACAGCGCGCTGCGCGACGACAACGCCTCGGCCAGCGGCACGCTGGCGGTGATCCGCATCCCGGACCTGGCGGCCATCAACGCGCAGCAGGGCCGCGAGGCCGGCGACGCGATCCTCAGACGGCTGGCCGACGCGGTCGAAATGCTTCGCGGCGACGACGAGCGCCGCAGCAGCGGCCGGCTCGGCGGCAGCGACCTGGCGCTGCTGGTTTCCGAGGACACCGATATCGAGGCCTTCGCGGACGAACTGCACGCCGCGGTGGACATCGCCATCGGCAGGCTGGTCGAGGATGCCGGACAGACCGTGCCGATCGGCCTCGCCGCCTACCGTCGGGGCGATTCGATGGCCCAGGTGCTGGCCCACGCCGACCTGGCGCTCGGCAAGTCGTCCGCGGCCGGCGACGGCCGGCCGGTGATCGAGAACGTGGACGTGCAAAGCCATCCGCCGGCCAGCCGCCATTCGTGGCAGGAGGCGATCAGCGGCGCGCTCGATGCCGGCCGCATCACGCTGAAGACCTTCCCGGTGGTGTCGACCGGCGGCGGCGAACTGCACCAGGAGGGCCCGGTGCGGCTGCGCCTGGGCGAGGACGGCGGCTGGCTGACGGCCGGCGAGTTCATGCCGTGGGCGGCACGGACCGGCCTGGTGGCGAGGGTCGACGAAGCGGTGCTGAAATGCGCACTCGAGCTGCTGGCCAGCCGCCTGGGCGCGATCTGCATCAATCTCTCCGCCGAGTCGGTGTGCGACGCGCAGACCGTGGAACGATACGCCGAGGCGCTGGCGCAGCAGCCGGAACTGGCCGCGCGGCTGTGGATCGACCTGCCCGAATCGACGGCCTTCAGGCACGCGGCCCAGTTCCGCCGGGTGTGCGAGCGGCTCAAGCCGCTCGGCTGCCGCGTCGGTCTGGAACACGTCGGGCAGTACGTCTGCCGCATCGGCGAACTGCACGACGTCGGCCTCGACTATCTGAAGATCGGCAGCGCGGTGATCCGCGGCATCGACGCCAACCCGGGCAACCAGACCTTCCTGCGCGGCCTGGCCACGATCGCCCATACGATGGGCATCATCGTGATCGCCGAAGGTGTCGCCAGCGACGCCGAGGCACGGCAGCTGAAGTCGATCGGCTTCGATGGCATGACCGGACCGGCGATCAGGCCCGAGTGAGCCGGCAGCAGGCCGCTGCTCGCTTCAGATCACCTCGTCCGCGCCGGATATCAGATCGAGCGACCCCTTCGACGCCCGCAGCGAACGTCGCTCCAGGAGCTTCGACTGGGCGGCGTCCGGCAGATCGGTGAAACGGATCACGTCCCGGTCGATCAACAGGTCGATCAGATCCTCGATCACCCGCACCAGACGCAGATCGGAGCCGGCCAGCGGATCCTCGCCGACGATGCCCCGCGCAAAGGCCTGCACGGCCGGATCGCCCGGCGGAGCCGCCTCCGCGTGCCGCTCGTCCCGCTGCAGACTGACCGACTTCACTTCGCCATCGTCGCCACGGCTGACGAATACCATCCCTCTCCTCCTGCCGCCGCGCGCCGCGGCCCGCCCTCGGGCACGCCCGGCCGCGCGCTTCAATCGGTGATCAGCTTGCCCCGCGACAAGAGATCCTGAATGACCTGCTGATCGCCGCCCAGCCCGCTCAGCAGATCGACCCCCTGCAGCGTGATCGAGAGGTCCTCCTGCGCCGCATTGTATCCAGCGGAGAATCCGCCATTGCTGCTGACATGGACGACGGTGTCGCCGCCCGCGCTCTCGAAATGCAGGTAGTCGGCCAGATTGCCCCCGTCGACGCCGTGCAGCTCGCCCTGCAGCAGATCGCGCAGGTCGAGCGCATCGCCGTTGGAGAGCGTATCGAAGTCGCTGACGGTATCGTGCTCCGGCGATCCCGGGACACCCTTGTCGGCAAGCTGCCAGGCAAACACGTCAGCCCCCAGGCCACCGGTCAGCAGATCACTTCCGGTACCTCCAAGCAACAGATCGTCGCCGGCACCGCCGTCGATCACGTCATTGCCGGCCAGGCCCGACAGGAAATCGTCGCCGGACCCGCCGAGCAAGGAATCGTCACCATCGGTGCCAACCACGTCGCCACCGACCGTCACTGCGCTGGCAGTCGCCAGCTCGGGAGGCTGAGTCAACTCGATGTTGAGCAGGCCGCCGCTGGAGTCGCCGTCGGCATCGGTCAGCACGTAGCCCAGGTCGAGCGGAATGTCCGAGGAGTAATCGTTGGCGGAGAGCAGCGAGAACGCAAGCCGGAATTCCCCGCTGGTGTCGGTGATCGTCAGTTCGGTGAAATAGATCGCGCCGTCCTGCAGACCGATCGAGAACGGCATGTCGCCATTGCCCGCGCCGCTCACGCTGCCCGAATAGGTGACCGTGTTGCCGAAAGCGTCGATGGCCGCCGTGACTGTCCACTGCAGGCTGTAGGACGCACCGCCCTGCCCCTCGACGATCAGGTCGAGGCCACGCACCTGACCGTCCTGTCCGGCCGGGTCGGAGAAGTCCATGAACAACTCTTCCCCGGTGTTGAACCAGTTGCCGCCGATACCGATCCAGTTGTTGTTCGTATTGACGGTCGAAGTCGTACCGTCGGCCGCGGTGGCGACCATCGTATCCACCACGAAGCCGCCAAAGTCCAGCATCAGCGTGTTGATGTTGCCGCCGCTGATGATCGTATAGCTCTGTGCCGCACCCTCCACGCCGAGCCGACCCAGCGCATTGAGCAACTCGAAGCTGTATTGAGGGCTGTTGTTCGCATCGACCACGGTCGGATCGATCGTGACGCGGAAGATCAGCGTGCCGTCGGCCAATTCGCCGGTCAGCGTTCCATCGCCATGATCCACGACCGACACGGGCTTGCCGTCGAACACCAGGCTTGGCAACGCCGACGAATCCCACGCGATTTCGGTCACGTCGTTGGACAGCACCGCCTCGGTGAGGAAACCGCTCTCGGCGTAGTCGCCGTCGTTCTCGGTCGTGATGGTCTTGGTGGCAAGAACTTCGGGCGCATCGTCCCAGATCGTGACCGAGAACGGAATCGATGCGATCTGCAGACCATTGATGTTGTGGGCCAGCATGTTCAGTTGCACGTCGATGCTGTGGTCTTCACCGGCAATCAGCGGATGATCGATGCCGGCCAACTGCCGGAACTCGTAGCCGTCATTGCCTGCATTGACGGTGGCCACGAAGACTTCCATCCCCGACGCAAGGGCGGTCAAACTGCGCGTGGCGGGATCCCAAGTGTAAGTCAGCGGCACGCCGTTCGAAGTCAAGCTCGATGCCGGCGAAACATCGATCGAAAGGGTCACGTCGGCACCGACGCCGACGATGGAGCCGGTGTGGACGATGTCGTTGCCGGCGAGCCCGTCTACGTTCTCGTTGGCGTCATCGTCGTCCGCGACCACATTGCTTACCGTGAAGTCGTCGCTCACCGGATTGACGTTGATCGTGACCGTGGCGGTATCGGTGCCGCCGTTGCCGTCGTTCACCGTATAGGTGATCGTCGTCGAGCCATTGAAATCCGGATCCGGCGTGAAATCGAGCGTGCCATCGGCATTGATCGTCACCGTGCCGTCAGGGCTGCTGGCAGCGGTCACCGTCAGCGGATCGCCGTCAGGGTCACTGTCGTTGCCGAGCACGTCGATGTTCGTGAGCGCCACGTCCTCGTCGGTGCTGAGCGGACCATCGTCGATCGCAATCGGGGCATCGTTGACCGGCGGCACCGTGACCGTCACGGTCGCGGTGCCGCTACCACCCTGGCCGTCCGAGATCGTGTAGACGAAGCTCGCCTGGCCGTTGAAGTCGGCCGCCGGCGTGAAGGTGACCGAGCCGTCGGGGTTCAGCACCGCGATGCCGTTTGTCGAGGGTCCGACGCTCGATATCGTTAGCACGTCGCCATCGACATCGCTGTCGTTGGCCAGTAGCTCAGCCGCTGTGAACGTGAGCGGCGTGTCCTCCGCCGTCGTGCCGCTGTCATCTTGGGCGACCGGCGCATCATTGACCGGATTGACCTGGATCGTGACCGTGGCGGTGTCGGTGCCGCCCTGACCGTCGGAGATCTCGTAGCTGATCGTGGTCGGGCCGTTGAAATCCGCATCCGGCGTGAAGTCGAGCGTGCCGTCGGCGTTGATCGTCACAGAGCCGTTCGGACTGCT